>CAYNYM010000537.1:0-2948 GCA_964401325.1 uncultured Desulfobacteraceae bacterium
ATACTATGTTTCCGTGGTACCTGAGAGCAATGCCCTCAGCCTGACCCGGATCAAACCCTGGGAGGAACGAGCAAAGGGCGTCAATGAGCTCATGAACAAGATTCATCAGGACAAGGTCAATGCCTATTACCTGGGCCGCATGGGATCCGAACTGCCCTTTATCGTCTATCTGACAAAACCGGTCGAAAGCGCAGACCTCACGGGCCTGAAGATCCGGTGCTCACCGACCCACATCAATTTCCTGAAAAAACTGGGCGCCCAGCCTCTTGTCATCCCACCTCCCGATGTCTATACCGCACTGGAGCGTGGCCTGGCGGACGGATATGTCTGGGTCGCCGGTCTGATCGAGGACTGGGGATGGCACGAGGTCACGAAATATGTCGTCAATCAGCCCTTTTACGTCGCCGCAAATGTCATTCTCGTCAACAAGAAGGCATGGGACAAAATTCCCGCACACCTCCAGAAACTCCTGATCCAAACCGAAGAGCAGGCCGAGCACTATGCCGTGGAGCGAGCTGAAACGCAGATCAAGAAGGGATTTGACTCCTATAAAAAGCAGGGAATCAAATTTATTGATTTGCCCCCCGTCGAGGCCGAGAAATTCGATGAGGCCGCCTATTCGGCATTGTGGGATATCGTGATCAAAAAGGCGCCTGAGAACGGTCCGAAACTCAGGGAAATGGTTTCCAAGTAAATGAACTGTGCTTATCCGGAGATCATTTCTCTCCGGATGGGCACCAAGTTACACTCACCTGAAAATGATCTGATGACAAAAAGGGAGGAGGTTGCTTTGCTCAATAAAATCCTGGACAAGTTGCTGGCGTTCCTGGCGATGGTGGCAGGCCTTCTCCTCCTCTTTATCACCTTTTCCATCAGTTATACGATATTTACCCGCGCCGCAAACCTTCCCTCACCGGTCTGGATCCTTCAGTTCGACGAGTATTCTTTGCTCTGGATCACCTTCCTGGGGACGGCCTGGGTCCTTGCACGAAACAAACACGTCTCCGTCGACCTGATCACAGGCCGGTTAAAGGAGCGGACCAAGACCTTTCTGGGGCTCTTTCACAGCGTCCTGGGTGCCGCCGTCTGCGTGTTGCTTCTCTGGTATGGTTCCTCCGTCACCTGGAGCCAGTTCCAGAGGGGGGTGACGGACGTGCAGGCCGTGGATGTGCCCAAGTATCTCATCCTGCTGGTGATACCCCTGGGATTCTTCGTGCTGTCCCTGCAGTTTGTTCGACAGTTTTTTTTGACGCTGAAGAAAATTCGCAGGGGCCCGGTCAAGAAAAGGGGTGAAACAGGGCGGGGTATGAAATCCTGACCCAAAGAACCGTGCCTTGGGTACCTTTTGCGGGAATGTTGCTTGCTGAGATCTCACTGGCTTATGGAGTACCGGATTACCGGGGTCTCGAGTATGTCTTGAACGCCTT
Source organism: uncultured Desulfobacteraceae bacterium (assembly GCA_964401325.1). Classification (GTDB taxonomy): domain Bacteria; phylum Desulfobacterota; class DSM-4660; order Desulfatiglandales; family HGW-15; genus CAYNYM01. The sequence goes on from CAYNYM010000537.1 coordinate 1,428, forward strand.
GGTAAGGTAAACGGTGTAAAGGGCCATGAAAAATCCATCCGAGAGAATCGAGCATTAAGATATGGAATGGTACACTGTTCTCGCCTTTTTTATTGTCGGTCTGATTCTGCTGCTCCTGACCGGATTCCCCATCGCCTTCGCCTTTCTGGTCATCGACCTGCTGGGTATCGTCGTCTTTATGGGACCCGGAGGGCTTCAGCAGGTGACCCTCCAGGTTTTCAGTTCCCTTGCCACATTTACCCTGGCACCCATCCCCATGTTTATCTTCATGGGGGAGATTATGTTTCAATCGGGTCTGGCCAACAACACCATCGATGTGATCGATAAGTGGCTGGGGCGTTTGCCCGGCCGTTTGAGCCTTCTGGCCGCAGCCGGAGGAACCCTCTTTTCGGCCCTGAGCGGTTCCACCATCGCAAATACGGCCATGCTTGGGACGGCACTTTTGCCCGAAATGAGGAAACGGGGATATAAGACCGCTATGGCCGTGGGGCCCATTATAGGGGTCGGGGGTTTGGCCATGCTCGTCCCTCCCTCTTCCCTTGCCGTCGTGCTGGCCAGCATCGGACACATCTCGGTGGGGAAAATCCTGGTGGGAGGCGCTATCCCCGGGCTCCTGATGGGAGTGCTCTATGCCTCTTATATCGTGATCCGCTGCTGGCTGAATCCATCCGTCGCACCGCGTTACGATGTGTCCCTCACCCATTTCAAGGAAAAGATCATCGGGACCGTGCGCTATGCCCTGCCTTTGGCCTTCATCATCTTTATGGTGCTTGGTATGATGCTTCTGGGGCTGGCGACCCCCACCGAGGCGGCGGCGTCCGGTGCCATGGCAACCTTGCTGGTGGCGCTTTGTTACGGTCGGTTGAACTGGCAAATGCTGAAGGCTTCCATAACAGGAACCCTTGAAATCACCATCATGGTCTTCATGATCATTGCCGCCTCCAAGACCTTCAGCAGCATCCTCGCCTATACCGGCGCCACCCGAGGCCTTCTGGAGGTCATCGAGGGGCTCCAGGTCCATCGCATCTTTATCCTTCTCGGCATGCAGTTGTCGGTCTTTATCCTCGGCATGTTCATGGAGACTATCTCCATTATGATGATCAGCCTTCCCATCTTCATGCCCATCGTCAACATGCTCGGCTTTGATCCCGTGTGGTTCGGTATCATTATGCTCATAAACTTTGAGATGGGCATGACGACGCCGCCTTTCGGCATGATGCTCTTTGTCATGAAGGGCGTGGCTTCGGAGGATATCAGTATCAAGGAGATCTGCTATGCGGCCCTGCCTTTTATCGGTTGCGATATGGTGGCCATGGCCATGATTATTATCTGGCCTTCCCTGGCCCTGTGGCTGCCGGGTTTGATGGGTTGATGTGAGGGCCCCAATTTATTTTCCGAACCCTTCGCTATCCGCGCATTGATCGAAGCAGGGCGACCAAAACCTTCTCTGCTTCCACAATACATTTCTTCTTTGGGGAATTCCCTGGTTGCTCGATATGTGATCACGCATATTCCCTTCCT
>CAYNYM010000538.1:0-2943 GCA_964401325.1 uncultured Desulfobacteraceae bacterium
CCTTGAAGTCTTTGTTGATGTTATACAGGGTCGAGTCTGATTTGAGGGTGCCCGAGAGGACCCTGAGGAGAGTCAACTTCCCCGCAAAGGGGTCTGCCATGGTCTTGAAGACAATGGCGGAGAAAGGGGCATCCGAAGTGGGGTTCCTTGAGAGGGCCTCCTCCGAACCCGGTTTCGTGCCTTCGACGGGCTGCCTTTCCACGGGCGAGGGCAGGCCCTGGATGATCAGATTCATGAGTTGAACCACGCCCATATTAAGGGTCGCGGAGCCGCAGAGAATGGGGACCAATAATCCCGATTTCAGCCCCTGTACAAAGGTCCCCTCGATTTCCTGGGAAGAGAGTTCTTCCCCTTCCAGGTATTTTTCCATCAGTTCATCGTCGCCTTCGACGATGTTTTCAATCATCTTTTCACGCCATTCGCCGACCAGGTCCGCCATGTCGCCGGGTATTTCCGCATCCTGAAATTTTCCGCTTCCGTCTTTGCTGCATAAATAGGCCTTCATTTTAATCAGATCAACCAGGCCCTGGAAATCGTCCTCGGCCCCGATAGGCAGAAACACGGGCGTGGCCTTTGCATCGAAGGAATTGTTGATTTCATCCACGACGCTGTAAAAGTTCGCCCTTTCCCGGTCCATTTTATTGACAAAGACGATTCGAGGAAGGGCCTGTTCGTCCGCAAAGGTCCAGACCTTTTCCGTGCCTATCTTGACGCCCGCTGTGGCGTCAATGACCACAACGAGACCGTCCGCGGCTTGAAGTGCGGCCTTTGTGTCGGAAAGGAAATTGTCATCACCCGGGGTATCGATGATATTGATGGTATGCTTTTTCCAATCGCTGTGGTGGATGGAGGTGCTGACCGTGATTTTTCGTTTGATCTCCTCCGGTTCAAAATCCATATTGGAAGTGCCGTCGTCAACTTTTCCGAGTCTGTTGGTCGTCTTTCCATTGAAAAGTATGGCCTCTGCCAGAGAGGTCTTGCCGGACCCGACATGGGCCACAAAACCAACATTCCTTAATTGTTCGCTCTTTCTTTCCATAACGCGTTCCTTTCCAGATTGCTGATCCCCGTTGTGTTTTTGATGGACAAGATGGGGGAACTGCTAAAAAATAAGGGCCAAAAAAATTCCTGACGCCCTTGGTCTGATCATCGGGATTCGGGGCAATGCAAAATTCAGTAAAAAATCCGTCGGGACTCGGCTCGTAACATTCACGGGTCAAGGCGGACCGGATGAGTTGCTTATTTGTCTCGGAATCAAAGCCTTGGGTCGTGAGTTTAACCGTGGAACCAGCCCGAGGGGGGCAAGCCTTAACGCTTGAACCTGAAGGAGTTACAAAGACCCTCACTGAGGGGCGCTACGAGCCGCGTAAAATTGTAATGAAATTCCAACGATAGTTAGAATTTTCAAGAATTTCCAACGTTACATCAAGGGCTCAAATAAAGTCAAGCGTTGAATAAAACGGTTCTTTTTTTCGTTGCTAATTGCGAAAAATATGTTAATTTACTAATTTTTTCCTGTTTCTTATAGAGCTGTTCAAGATGTCGTTCCTTGCCCTGACAGATAAATTCATCGCATACCTGAAATCCCAGAAGGGATATTCGGCACACACCATCAGAAACTACCGGATTGACCTGCGACAATTTTTGGATTTCTTGACTGAAAAGGCGGGACTGAGCAGAGAAGAGACCCCCGCAATCGGGTTGGATGCCGTTGATTTTTTGGCTGTCCGCGAATACCTCGGACGCCTCTATGGGGCCTACGAGCGAACCACGATTGCCCGCAAGCTTTCCGCCCTCCGGTCCTTTCTATCCTTTCTGGAAAGCAAAGGTCTCCTGAGCGGGAACCCAGCCGCCGACATCTCGACACCCAAAAGGAATCAGCCCATTCCAAGCCATCTCCCGGTGGACGACATGTTCAGGCTTCTGGAACGGCCGAACAGGGAGAGCCCGTTGGGTCTCAGGGACTTGGCTGTTCTGGAGGTCCTCTACTCCTGCGGCCTCAGGGTCAGTGAGCTCGCGGGCATGAACCTGTCGAGCATCGATTTTGACCAATGCCTGGTCCGGGTCCTGGGAAAGGGGAACAAGGAGAGGATCGTCCCGGTCGGAGGAACCGCCCTGAAGGCCGTAAGAGATTATCTCCATGCCGTCGCAGGGCTCCGGAAAAAAAAGAAAAAGAATGTGGAAGATCCACCCCTTTTTATCAACTACCGGGGGGGGCGCCTTTCCACCCGAAGCATCGGGAAGATGGTCAAGAAATATGGCTTGGAGTGTGCCCTGCTGACGGCGATCAGCCCCCATGCCCTGCGCCATACCTTTGCCACCCATCTCCTGGATGGGGGGGCGGATCTTCGTTCGGTCCAGGAACTCCTCGGCCATGTCAGTCTATCCACGACCCAGAAGTACACCCATGTCAGCCTGGATAGACTCATGGAGGTTTATGACAAGGCCCATCCGAGGAGCCGATGATGAGTTTCCCTCCAGGAATCAGAGATTTCCGGATGGAGCGGTTAGTAGTTAGCAGTCAGCGGTCAGCGGGCGGCTAATGCGGGTTTTTGTATTATTTTTTTTGACTGCTGAAAGCTAATCGCTAATTGCGTGCCTCGAAAGAGAACCGTTTTCGGAGGCGAAAAGACGGTCCTTTGACAAAGTGAACGGTTTCGGTCATGGCCATCTCTTTTCAAAAACGAGGGCCCATCGGTTGTCTAGATGAAAACGGGGCAACGAGGGCGGCGATGAACCTTTGGTAGAAAACGCTCGGGCAAAGACCCTGCATGGCAAAGGTGGGAGGTTCCGCTTCGCCCGCCTTGGCCGTGATCTTGTGCGGATGCTCGGGCAACGTTTTTTTCGTTTTTGAAAAGAGATGGCCATGACCGGCGTATAGCTGACAGGGGGAAAATATTGAACGGTCCCCCAATAACAATTAAGAACTAATAATTCACAATT
>CAYNYM010000539.1:0-2941 GCA_964401325.1 uncultured Desulfobacteraceae bacterium
ATCAGTCTTCCCGTTCATTGGGCTTCAGGTCATCGTGCTGTTGCTCGTGATGTTCATTCCAGAAGTCTCCATGTGGCTCCCCAACCTCTTGCTCGGGGGTGAATAGAAGCCACGGTAAGTTGGTTGATCTTTCCGACTTGAGGCCTTGAGATACGATGCACGGAGGCGCTCGCCGGTTAACGGGAGGAAGCTATCTCGGATTTCCCGAAGACAACAGAACATGGCAGAATGAATGGGTCACATGGAGTTTACTTGCGGTTACGATTTCTTTGAACCACATTATCCATGAAGTTCATTCGGTGGGTTAATGAAACCACCCGCAGTCACGCATGGGGTGACCGGGTATCGAAGCTGCATTGCGTTGAAGCCAACCCGCCTTCGCTCTTCGATCTACGGCGCGGTTCGCCACGCTATTCATCCCTGAATAAGCTTAAGGGTATTCTGGCGAAGGCAAATAAAGTGGAGAGAGGTTGCTAATGACAAAAAAAAATCTTCTTGAGGGAAAAAGAATCCTCATTGTAGACGATGAACCGGATGTTCTCGATACCTTGGAGCAGTTACTGCCGATGTGCATTGTCACCAAGGTCACAAGCTTCGAAGACGCTGAAAGGCTGCTGGAAGGACACAGTTATGACATGACCATACTGGACATCATGGGCGTTGATGGATACCGGCTCCTGGACATCGCAAGTAAACGAAAAATCATGACCGTCATGCTGACGGCTCACGCGTTAAGTGTCGAGGACACGGAGAAGTCTTTCGATATGGGAGCCGCTTCCTATATCCCCAAGGACGAGATGGCTAATATAACAACCTACCTGAACGATGTCCTGGAAGCGGCACAAAAGGGCAAAAGTTTCTGGTGGCGTTGGCTTGAAAGGTTTTCACCCTATTATGAGAAAAATTTCGGACCGGAATGGGAAAAAATACACGATCTGTCAAAAAAAATCAGGAAGAAAAAATAGGCCATCGGCCAGGAGGGGCATCCGGTCCCATATTTTTCTGATCTTTATGAACAAAAGAAACCCGCGCCGTAACGGTTCGGGTTGTTTAGGCTGTAGGCTACAGGCTATTAGTTTCCGAACCCTTCGCTATCCGCGCATTGATCGAAGCAGGGCGCCCAAAACCTTCTCGGCTTCCACAATACATTTCTTCTTTGGGAAATGGTTGCTCGATATGTGATCACGCATATTCCCTTCCTGCGGTACCTCACAGCCTAAATGCCTACAGCCTACCTAGCTGAGTAGTTACCCCGCGCCTTGGCGCGGGTCTCTTTTTTGGGTGGTGCCTGTAAAGGGCCGCGACGTTCCTCTAGGTCACCTCCGGATATTCTTCAAAGACCCGATCCAGATCCTTATCCTCCACGTCAAAGACCTCTCCACTGGGCGAAAGTGTTTCCCATTTCATGAATTCGGGAAGACGGTCCTGAGCCGGGCTGATGCCTGCGCGTGTGTTGAAGGTCTTCTCCTGCCAGAGTGCCGTCGAACCGATGGCGCGAACCTCCTTTTCTCCGGTTCTCTTTCCTGTGAGCGGGCCGATGAGCCGCGCAAAAAGACCGTACTCGGAGCGAAGGCCCGTGAACTGGCATAGACCGAGACTATCGGCAAGCGTCACATTGATCTGGGAATCCCTTGAACGGCTCGTATGCCCCTCTTTTGAGAGAGGCTCTTCGGAAACAAAGCCGGCGGTGTGATCCGCCCCCTGGGGGCTGGTGGCATAGGTGACACCCAGCCCCTTGAGGGCGCGGGCACTATGGCCTGCGATGGCCTGACCCTTGACTGCAGGGATTCGGGGAATGCCGAAGACCTTGCCCGTGACCGCGGCTCCCTGGCCGAGGATTCGTCCAAGGACGGTTCCCCGGCCGATCTCGTCAATGAGATCCAAAGCGCGTCGTCGATCCCCGAAGGAGAAAAGGTCCGTCTCGGTCAAGACGCCCAGGGTTGCCCCGGTCTCAATGGTATCGATGCCGTAATCGTCACAGCGATAGTCCAGATTCGCAATGGTATCCAGATCATCGATATCCAGGTTGGCTCCCAAGAGCACAATCGTTTCGTACTCGAGTCCCGAGGTGAGGTATGCGCCCGTTTCATCGTTGTAGATATTTGAACAACGAATAATACAGCCCCGCATGCAGGGGTGCCCCATGACGCCCCCTCGTTCGGATATGTTCTGTTTGAGACGCTGTGCATTGATGCTGTCTTTCTTGTCATAGGCCCCCAGGGTAAAATTGCGGGTGGGAAGACTCCCTCTCATATGACTGATATCGACCAGGCCCGCTGTGCCGTTTTCCTTCCAAAACGCCGTTCTTTTGCTGGATTCGATCGTTGCTATATATTCCTTGAGGGCCTCGGAAAAAAGATCGGCATTTTTTGGCTTTCTCACCTTGATTCCAGCGGGATCGAGCACAACGGCCTTCAGCCCCTTGGCCCCCATAACCGCTCCGAGACCGCCCCTGCCGGCATGACGACAGGGACGTCCGTTGGTGTCCGTCACCGCTATGGTGGCCGCCGCCATTTTTGTCTCCCCACAGGGACCGATGGAGATGAAGACCTTTTTTTCGCCAAAACGCTCTCCGAGAATCCCCACCGCGTCATAATTACCCTTATCTTTCAATTCCGGCGCTTGAACCAGTTCAGCCGAATCAACACCGATGACCAGGACCTGCGGGGAGGGCGCGGAAGATATCCCACTTAGGACCAAGGCCCCAATCCCGAGGCGGCTCAGAACAATGCCGGCCATGCCCCCCACATTGGATTCCTTGATGCCTCCGGTAAGGGGGCTCTTGCCCCCGATGGAAAGACGGCTTGCCGTCGGTATGACCGTACCGGCGAACAGTCCCGGAGCAAAAATAAGCTTGTTGTGAGGCCCCAGTGGGTGGCATGTCGGGGGCACCTCCTTGGTCATGATCCAGTCGATCATTGAGCGACCCCCCAGCCAGATC
>CAYNYM010000540.1:0-2941 GCA_964401325.1 uncultured Desulfobacteraceae bacterium
ATCGTCGCCTCGGCCAATGCGGCATGGATTATCAGTCCCAAGGCCGTCGGCAAGGACAGAAAGTGGTTTGATGAGGGGCGTGAGGCCGGCTGCGGGCCCTATATGCTGGAGAGCTGGAAGCCGGATGAAGAAATCGTGCTCAAAAGATTTGAGGGTTACTGGCGGGGCTGGGAGGGACCCCATATCGATCGTATAGTCGTGAAAATTATCAAGGAAGGAACGGTGGCGGAGCAGATGCTCACAGCCGGAGAAGCCGATCTCGCGACAAGGATTCCGACGGAGTCGACCCGTACTTTCGGGGAACAAAAGGATTGTGAAATGTTAAGGGGACCGAGCTTCATGAATTATGCCATCCATCTGAACGCCTCCAAGTTCCCTTTTAACAACAAAAAAATTCGACAAGCGGCATCCTACGCGATCCCCTACAAAGATATCATCGAGGTCGCACTGGCGGGAAATGCAAGGCAGGCGGTAGGACCTGTTCCCTATGGACAATTCGGACACGACGACCGTCTACAACAATACACCCATGACCTGGAAAAGGCTAAAGCACTCATGAAAGAGGCCGGTTATTCCGAAGGCCTGAAGGAAAAGGTGGTCTTCACCTATGCCTCGGAAAATATGACCGAGAAGGCCTTTGCCCCTCTGGTGAAGGAATCGTTGCAAAAAATCGGGATTGATGTCGAGATTCGACCCATGATCTGGTCTGCACAGTGGGACCTCATGAAGGGGGGGACGGAAAAGGCCCATGATATGGCCGCGCTGCTCTGGTGGCCCACATTCAGTGATCCCTATGAGACCCTCTTCAGCCTCTGGCACGCCGAGAAAAAGCCCTATTGGAACTTCTCCTACTACAAGAATCCGGAATTTGATAAAGTAATACTTGCGGCCTATTCTACATCCGACGGGAAAAAGGCCGCCGAACTCTATTCCAAGGCCTCGGCCATCCTGATCGAGGATGCCCCCTCCGTATTTCTCTGCGATAATGAACAACTGGTATACAAAAGGGCCGAATTGAAAGGTTATGTCATCAACCCGAACTATCCACGCGTTCCCTTTTTCTACAATATGTACAAGGAATAGGCGTAAATAATCGGGGTCCGGAGCGCTTAGGTTTGCTCAAGCCCGGATGGGGGTATGAATGACAATTGAGTGAAGTTGCGCTGTCGCTCCGCGACCTTTATCAGTAAAACGATCACCCTATAGAGATCGAAATTGCAGAGGATCACGGAGCGTTGGATGACTTGCAGGAGTGAAGAAAAACCACCCCGCTCAGCCAAGATGGCATTGGATCAATGAAATTTAAAAAAATAACGGCCGCTTGCAGTTTTTCCAATCCCGCATCGACGTGACATGATGCGCTTGAAAAAGACGACTGAGGACGCATGCTCCGCTATATAATCAGAAGGATCCTGTGGCTTGTCTTTGTCATCCTGGGATTGTGCGCCGTCACATTCATCCTTTCCCGGATCGTTCCGTCTGATCCTGCGGAAAGCTACCTGGGTCCTAGACCGCGCCCCGAACAGGTGGAGCAGGCCCGCGTTAAATTAGGGCTCGACAAACCTCTCCCGGTTCAGTTTGTCTACTATCTTCGAGACCTTGTGCACGGGGACCTGGGGGAGTCCTTGCGAACCCACCGTCCTGTGCTGAAAGGGATTTGGGACCATCTCCCTGCATCTCTCGAATTGATGCTCTGCGCCATTTTTGTGGCTCTCCTGGTCGGTATCCCGCTCGGGGTTATATCCGCCAGGAAAGAGAATTCCATGGTAGACCACTTCACCCGCCTCTTCTCGGTGGCCAATGTGTCTCTGCCATCCTTCTGGCTGGCCATGGTGCTCCAAATCGTCTTCTTCAGGTGGTTCGAACTCCTGCCCATCGTGGGACGGGTCGACACGGTGATCGGCCTAACCCATCCGATCGGGAAGATCACGGGTTTTTATATCCCGGATGCCCTGATGACGGGAAACTGGCCGGCCCTGAAAAGTGCTCTCTCCCACCTCGTCCTCCCCACCGTGAGCCTTGCGGCCTACTCGACCGGTCTTATTGCAAGGATGACGAGGTCCACGATGCTCGAAGTCCTCAGAGAGGACTTCATCACCACGGCGCGCTCCGTCGGGGTGGCGGAGGGAGAAATCCTCTTTGTGCAGGCCCTGAGAAACGCCCTTGGGCCGAGCCTGACGACGGCAGGGCTCTGCTTCGCCTTTATGCTGACCGGGACCTTTTTCGTGGAAATCATCTTTTCCTGGCCCGGACTGGGGTCCTTCACCGTCAAGGCCATTTTTCTCAATGATTATCCTGTTATTATGGGCGTAACCATGCTCATGGCCGTATTCTATGTCGTGGTCAATCTCGTGGTGGATTTGCTCCTGGCGATAGCGGATCCAAGGATCAGGCTCAACTGATCAAGGGTTCCTTTTCATGAAAGAAAAAAAGGAAAATCACGGTAGGAAGGGAGGGGGAAGGGAATATCGCCGTGCCCTCACCCTGGTCTTGAGAAATCCCCTCACCACTGTGGGGTTGGGGATCATTGCAGCCCTCATTGTAACGGCGCTTCTTGCCCCTTGTCTGGCGCCCTATCCGGAGCAGGGCAAAGGGCTTTCGAATCTCAAGGAGCGACTGGTTCCTCCCGGTCTCAAACACCTGCTGGGTACGGACAACCTGGGCCGCGATATTCTGAGCCGGATCATTTTTGGGGCCAGGATCTCTCTCAAGGCCTCCATTTCCGTTGTTTTACTCGTTCTGGGCTTCGGCGTTCCCCTGGGACTGATTGCGGGATATGCCGGGGGCAAGGTAGATGAGATCATTATGAGGTTCGCCGATATGATCCTGGCTTTTCCCTCCCTGCTTTTGGCCATTGCCATTGTGGCCTCACTGGGACCCAACCTCTTCAATGCCCTGGTGGCTATCTCCGTGCCGTGGTGGCCCTGGTATACGCGCCTGG
>CAYNYM010000541.1:0-2933 GCA_964401325.1 uncultured Desulfobacteraceae bacterium
TTCTTTCTCAGAGGTGACAGGGTGCAGGTGGGGTGCACAAAAAAACCGGGATCGTCCAGACTGTCAACCTCAGATTTCCTCTTTCCCGGCATCCAGTGATTATAGATTTTCAGGGTGAATGATTCGGCATGGTGGCCGAATTGTTTTAATACGTCCACGATGTCATGACCTTCACTGATCCTTATCGTGGCATAACTCTGACGCAGATCATGAACCTTGATTTTCCTAAGTTTGGATTTGGCAAGGGCCTTTTCAAAAACCGTCTTTCTCCAGTTGTCAAGGTCTATCACCTGGCCGTCCCTTCCTGTGAAGACATTTTCTGGTGCGTCCCCCAAACCCAAAACAAGGCCTTTTTTCTTACATTTGAGTTGGTGATCCTTGAGGGTTTCAGATAATTGAAGGCTCATGTCCACCTTGTGTGTCCTATGGTTTTTAGGGGTGGACAGTCGGCCTTTGAAATATTGCCGTCTTACCTCGATATATCTTGAATTGAAATCGATGTCCCCCCACTGAAGGGCCAGCACCTCCTTGATCCGCATTCCCGTTCTGACAAGGGTCAGTAACAGAGGGTAATGCTCCGCATAATATTCCCTTACCGAGTTCAGGGGGATCCGCACCTCTTTCTTGTCAAGCGGATTGATCACTTCCGACGTATCCCTGTTTCTCATTGTGTCTTGATTCCGTTTTCCGAGGCTTTTGACATACCGTCACACCCATAAGCCCCTCGCCCCCTCCCTGTTAAGTTTTTGTTAAGCCCACGGTGTTGATTTCCGGATTAAATAGACGAAGATTTTCATTTTGTTTAGACTGTATACGGATGAGATCCTGGAAGAGGTTTTCAAAGTTAATGATATCTTGTTCGTCGAGATGTCGTTCCATGAGGTAGTCATGATATCGATCGAAAAGGATATTGGAAAGTTTTTCGAGTAGATTGAAGAACTTCCAGACGGTATCGAGTTCTTGATGGCTCTGCATTTTGTATCCCTTTTTTTTGAGATCAGAAGACTTCGGTTGATGCGAGCCTGACATGCTCAGTGCTTACCGCTATAGACTGTGCCTTTGCAGCCGCAATAAGAGCGCCCCTTGCCAAATGGTTGGCCTTTCTGAACAGGCCTCCGGATCCCTGATGGATGGCCGTTATAGCGGCTTGATCGAACAGTTTTTTTTGACCCCGGCGACCGACAGATGGTGAATGAGGTATTGCTCCATATCCTGACGGCTGACGCCCTCGAGATGGCTTCTGGCCACGATAGGGAAGCCAGGGGATGAGAGGTTCGATACATGAGCTTATCGATAAGGTTGGACTGCCCTGCGAGGATAGTGGACAGATAAGGCTTGTAGTCCCCGTCGAACTGGTTGAGGGTATGGAGATCGGCGAACACATCGAGCCTGATCAAAGAGGCCTCGTCGATGATGAGTGCGATCTTCAATTTTTCCCCAGCACCAGTTTCCGGATCTCCCCCTTGATACCTCGGGGTGTGATCGGTCCTTTAAAGGTCGGTTCCGTTGTTTTTGTCCCTTTTTACCCGGGCATTGAAGTTAAGATTAAAAGGGCTGAGCAATCCATAGGATTCGTGGCTGTATGTGACTTCGACCCGCTCCGGATGCGTATTATGATACAGGAGCAGGACCTGTTTGCCGATCAATGCAATGGGAGCTTCATAGAGTTTGCCGTTGAGGGTAACGGTGCGGTCCTTGGCGACCCGGCATCTGGCATGGTGGCGAAAATGGTCCTTGAAATTTTGCGGCACAACCCTGAGGCACTCCATGCGCGCGGTGAAACGGGCGAAAGGACTTTGCCAGGTGGAAGTGTGCTTTTTTTGATGGTAGATATCGTTGACCCACAAATCAAAGGCCTCATTGAGGTCGCTCAAATTTGCGCCCTTGAGGGCAAAAATTACATCCTTACGGTTCGAAAGAACCTCTCGATCTTACCCTTCTCGATCTTACCCTTGCCTTGAGGCTTATAGGGCCTGGCGTGGATCAGTGCCACCCCCAGGGTGGCGGTAATATGTTTAAGGTGTTTGGGGGGAATCGCCCATTTTTTCTCACGTTTCTCCCTCAACAGCCTTTCTTGCTCTCCCCGCTCCAGCGCAACCCCGCAGATAAAGCCATTGACCACGCCAAAACGAAGGACGGCCACATCTTTTTTCTCTTCTTCGTTCATGGGAATCCTCCCCTTTCTTTTTGCTTTTCCCTTTACGACAGTAGGGAGACTTTGGGAAGGTCAAAATTGATTGTGAAAAAAAGTATTTAATGGATCGATATTGATTTTTCATAAAGGTGCACTTCGGAAATGTGAACCATACTTTTTTCAAGGTGCAGACCTGTGCTTTAATGGGGCAATGGAGATGCGGGAGGGGGTTAACAAAATCAAAGATTCTGATACCTTGGAAACTGATTCTTGAAGTTGTTCTGAATTTGTAACTGTTCAGGTTGTTTAGACTGTAGGCCAAAGGCTATTATTACTCCGGCGATTAAATATGCAAATGGATCACACTACAAATCCCTATATATAAGCATATGAGATTTTTTTGTTGGTGTGTTTAATTGCCACAGTAATAGTTTCCGAACCCTTCGCTATCCGCGCATTGATCGAAGCAGGGCGCCCAAAACCTTCTCGGCTTCCACAATTTTTGATTCACAGCTAGAAATTTCACGTTCATAAGAATACCCCAGGCGCTTTGACAGGCCAAGCTGGTAGTGCAACTCCCTTAAGGAGCCAAACGCGATTTCAAGAAATCGGAGATACTCGGCCTGACTCTCACGTGCGCACCCTTCAACGATGTTTGATGGAACTGAAACCGCCGCCCTTCTCATTTGGGAAGTCAAACCATACATTTCTTCTTTGGGGAATTCCCTGGTTGCTCGATATGTGATCACGCATATTCTCTTCCTGCGGTACCTCACAGCCTAAATGCCTACAGCCTATC
>CAYNYM010000542.1:0-2933 GCA_964401325.1 uncultured Desulfobacteraceae bacterium
GACCTTCCGGTTGCCGCCATCCACAGCCTCATGGGGCTCAAGGAACAGGAAAAGGTGCTCCATCAAATCATGTCCGGGGAGATCAAGCTGGTCTATGCCTCGCCTGAGCGGCTACGGAACCGGCGTTTCATCCAGGCCCTGATGAAGAACAGCGTCTCCATGGTCGCCGTGGATGAGGCCCATTGCATCTCCCAGTGGGGCCATGATTTCAGACCCGATTATCTGAGAATCTTTCAGGCCCTTGAGCTCATGGGCGGCCCCCAAACCATCGCGCTTACCGCAACGGCCACGGAAAAGATCCGGGCAGACATTATCGATCAATTGCGGTTGAGGGCCCCGAAGGTCTTTATCACCGGTTTTGACCGCCGCAATCTCTTCTGGGAGGTAACTCCCGCCCAAAACGACAAAGAAAAACTTACACTGATCAAAGACCGGGTAAGAGACCTCTCAGGGGCCGCCATCATATATACCGGCACCCGAAAAAAGGTAGAAGAACTTGTCACGGAACTCCGGGAGAGCGGATTCAGGGCCGAAGCCTATCATGCCGGCATGGAGAAGACGGACCGGAACAGGGTCCAGGACCACTTCATGGAGGGCCGTGCCGACCTGGTGGTGGCGACCAATGCATTCGGCATGGGGATCGATCGTTCGGACATCCGGATGGTCATCCACCACACCTTCCCGGGGAGCATCGAGGCCTACTACCAGGAGAGCGGACGTGCGGGGCGCGACGGAGACCCCGCCGTCTGCCTGCTGCTCTATGCCCCCTTTGACAGAAGGCTTCAGGAGTTTTTCATAGACGGCCGTTATCCCCCCCGTGAGACGGTTTTTCAAGTCTACAGCCGTCTGCTCCAGAGACCCGAGGATCCCCTGTGGATGACCTACCACGAGATCGGAACCCTGGGCGGAGAAAAGATCCCGGACCTGACCGTGGCCTCTTGTATCAAGATCCTGGAGGATGCGGGCGCCCTTGTCAGGCTTCAACGATACGAAAACCAGGCGGAGCTCTATCTCCATAAGCCCCTGCAGCAGTTGCTTGGTTTTCCCCCGCAAAGGGCCAGGAACAGAGCAAAGCTCATGCAGGGTCTTGAAAGGCTCTATGAGGACGATCAACTCACGAACGGCATCCAGTTTCTTCCGGAGGAATTGGCAGAGGTCACAGGGATCTCCATCGATGGGCTGAGAAGGTGCCTTGCCCGGATGGAGGCTGACCGCGAAGCGACCTATATCCCGCCCTTCCGGGGACGGGGACTTCGCCTCCTCGAACGTGCGGGATTCGAAGACCTGGACATCGATTTCCAGGCCCTCCAGGTGCGCAAGGCCTATGAACTCGAGAGATTGGATCAGGTCATGACCTATGCCACGCTGGAGGGTTGCCGGCGGCACTATCTGCTTCGCTATTTCGGGGAAACCATTACGGAGGAAAGGTGCGGGGCCTGCGATGTCTGCAACAGGACCCGGCCCGACCTGGGAACGGAAGAGGCCGATCCGATCCTGGCCGTCAAGGTCTTGAGCGGGGTGGCCCGCCTAAAAGGACAGTTCGGCCTTGGTATGGCCGCCAGGGTCCTGACGGGATCAGAGGACCGAATCGTCCTTCAATTCAGGCTGGATCGTCTTTCCACCTACGGCCTCCTTTCGAAATGCACCCAAACAGAGGTTCAAGGCTGGATCAGGGAGCTGATCGCCAAAGGGTGCATCCTGTCGCGCCGGATCGCCATCGGTGAAAAGAACTACCCGGTCCTCCAACTCACCGATCGGGGGCGGCGGGTGATGGCCGGAGAAGAAGAGGTTCGCCTGACCTGCGCCTTCAAAGGACCGAAGCCCGTAGTGAAGGCGGAGCAGGCGATCCTCAAAGGGTCGGAAAGGGAGATCTTCGACCAGCTGCGGGAATTGAGGACCAATCTCGCAAGGAAGGAAAGACTTCCCTCCTACTGTATCTTTCAGGACCGGACCTTGAGGGAAATGGCGAGGGTCCTACCCGCAACACCTGATGCCCTTCTTCGCATCGTGGGGGTGGGGGAGGTCGCTTTGAAAAAGTACGGGGGGCCGTTCCTCAACCTCCTGAGAAGTATTGCGGAATGAAATTGATGGTCTCGGAAAGAGTCGCCATTATGCCTGAATTTTAGTTAAACCACGAAAAGCACTAAATACACGAAAGATGAAAAGACTATATATTCTTGTAACGAAAATATGACTTTTTACGAATTCATCAAAATTAGATCAATAAAGCGTTAAAGGAAGGATGATCGCCTTGGTTTCGGAAACAGGAAACGATTCCTTGAAGATCCGGGATTTGGTGGACGTCTCGGAGATACGAACGGTGATCCAACTCGAGGACCTGAAGGACCCTGATCTTCGCGGGATGATCGCGGAGACCTTTGTCCTGACCTCCGAGGTCCTGAGCAATCTTCAGGCGGTCCTCGCCAGCCTGACCGGATCCGAGGGCCGGGGCATCTTTTTGAAAGGCCACTTCGGCTCCGGGAAATCCCACTTTCTGGGTATGCTCAGCCTCCTTTTGAGATATCCCCAGCCCTGGGATACGATCCTGTCCCAGGCCCCCTCTTTACAGGGATCCAAAGAAAAGCTGGATACCCGCCGGTTCTTTGTCGTGGATCTCTCTCTAGTGCAACACCGGGGCTCCGAATTCCTGGAGGATATCCTCCTGCACACCCTGTTTGAAAAGCTCGGGGAGGAGGCGTTCGGCGAACTGGACGGCACGGGAACCCGGCACAAGACCTTTATCCGGCTCAAGGCCCTTCTGAAGGAGCGAGGCTTTAACGGTCTCGTCTTTCTGGTGGATGAGCTTTCCGAATTTCTGCGGTCAAAAAGCGATGCCCGGGCCTATAATGAGGATATCCGGTTTCTACAATATCTCGGCGAGGAGGCCGTCTCCTTTCCCATGTGGGTCATCGCCTCGTTGCAGGAATGGATCG
>CAYNYM010000543.1:0-2928 GCA_964401325.1 uncultured Desulfobacteraceae bacterium
CGCCGCTCTTCCACCTTGCAGATGCCTGGGCCACCTTTGCCCTGACCTGGGTCGGGGGCAAACACATCATCATGCCCGCCTTTGAGCCCCTCCAGGTCCTCCGGCTCATTGAGGAAGAAAAAATCACCCTGTCCAATTTGATCCCCACCATGCTCAACATGATGGTCAACCATGCGGAGGTGGATCGCTTCGACTACTCCTCGCTGCGGGTCCTGCTCAGCGGAGGGGCCCCCATTGCGCCCGAGGTGGTCCGCAAAATCATTGAGACCTTCAAGTGCGACTATATCCAGACCTATGGAATGACCGAGACGAGCCCCTATTTGACCCTATCCATTCTCAAGGATCACCTCAAGGCACTTCCCTGGGATGAACAACTGAAATTCAAGGCCACCACGGGGCGGGAGTTCATCAACGTGAACCTCAGGGTCGTAGACCTGAACGGGCAGGACATTGCCAAAGACAACAAGCAGGTGGGAGAGATTGTCGTCAAGGGGGATACCGTGACGCCCGGTTACTGGAATCTGCCCGATGAGACGGCAAAGGCCATCAAGGACGGCTGGCTCTATACGGCCGATCTGGCGGTCATCAACGAGGAAGAATACGTGACCATTGTGGATCGCAAAAAGGACATGATCCTCACGGGCGGGGAAAATGTCTATTCCACGGAGGTGGAAAATGTCCTCTACATGCACAAGGCCGTCCTGGAGGCGGCCGTTATCGGCGTGCCCGATCCCAAGTGGGGGGAGGCCGTGAAGGCCTGCGTGGTCCTGAAGCCGAATCGCACGGCGAGCGAAGAAGAGATCATTGCCTTTTGCAAGAAAAACCTGACCCACTACAAGGCGCCCAAGAGCGTCGATTTTAGGGAAAGCCTCCCCAGGACGGGTTCCGGGAAGCTCTTCAAAAAGGGCCTGCGCGATCCTTACTGGGAAGGAAGGGGGACCAGAGTGGCGTAGCTTTGTCTTGACCCCTAGGGGAAGGAATAGTTACAAGTGACCAAAGTTAGGGAATAAAACAATGAACGGATTTTACGGACGGCTATTAAAGATTGATCTTACCGGACAGGGGTTTTCCATCGACCCCCTGGATGAGGGAATTTTTAAAGACTACCTGGGCGGAAAGGGCCTGGCATCCCACCTCCTTTATACCCACAACCCGCCGGGCGTCGATCCCCTGGGGCCTGAAAACGCCCTTATTTTTGCCACCGGGCCGGTTACGGGGTCTTCCGTCTGGGGATCGAGCCGTTACGGGGTCTTCACAAAGTCCCCCCAGACCGGAATGTATGCCGAGTCCTACGCCGGGGGAAAGGTCCCGGAGGCCATAGATGCCGCAGGGTTTGACGCCGTGGTTATCCAGGGACGTAGTGTGCGTCCGGTCGTATTGAGCATTCAGCCCCAAGGGGTGGATTTTCACGACGCAGGGGACATCTGGAGCATGGATTCTTTTGCCGCGGAGGACGAAGTCAAGAGGCGTTTTGTCGCTTCCAATTCCCCTTCCCAAAAATCCGGCGCCGTGGTGATCGGACCTGCCGGGGAGAACCGGGTCTGTTTCGCCGTCATTGAGAACGACTACTGGCGCTCTGCGGGCAGGACCGGTGTGGGGGCGGTCATGGGGTCCAAAAATCTCAAGGCCACCCTCTTCCAGGGTGACCGAAGGCGGTCGTTTCATGATCCGGAAGCGGTCCGTGCCTTTTCCCGGGAACTGGGCGCCGAATGCCGAAACAGCAAGGGGGCCGAGAGCTATAAGACCATGGGGACCCCCATAATGGTCAAGGTCATGAACCAGGCCGGGGCCTTTCCCACCCGGTACTGGTCCCGCGGGACCTATGAGGGGTGGGAAAAGATCGGTGCCGAGGCCCTCCACGAACGTTGCCGCGTCACCCCCCGGGCCTGTCTCAAGTGTTTGATGGCCTGTGGGAGGATGACCGAAGTCCTTGAAGGGCGCCATGCCGGCCTGCGCTTGGAAGGCCCGGAATATGAGACGATCTATGCCTTTGGCGGGCTCTGCCTCATCGATTCCATCGAAGAGATCATTTACCTCAACGATATCTGCGACAGGCTCGGGATGGATACGATATCGGCCGGAAATCTTTGCGCCTTTACCATCGAGGCCGCTAAGAGGGGGGCCATCCATTATGCCATCGATTATGGACAGGTCGATGCCATTGCGGATCTGCTCCAAAAGATCGCCCGGCGAGAAGATGTCGGCGAGGTCCTGGCCCGGGGGATTCGGGCGGCGGCCCGGGAGTGGCATCTTGAAGACATTGCGGTGCATGTCAAGGGGCTCGAACCCGCGGGGTATGATCCCAGGGTCTTAAAGGGCATGGGTCTTGCGTACGCGACCTCTGATCGGGGGGCCTGTCATCTGCGCTCGACCTTTTACAAGGCCGAATTGAGCGGCATGATCGATCCGGATCAGATCGACGGCAAGGCCGAGCTCTTCCTGGATTTTGAGGACCGGCTGACTGTTTTAGACAGCCTGATCCTGTGTCGGTTCTATCGGGACTTCTACTCCTGGGAGAGACTGGGCGAACTGGTTCATGCGGTTACGGGGTTGGATGCCCCCACCAAGGCCCTGAGGCAGAGGGCCGCATCGATCTCCAATGTGGTAAGACGTTTCAATCTCAGGGAAGGACTCCAACCGGAGGACGACCGGCTGCCCAGGGGCTTTCACAAGAAGATGCGTGACACGGGTAAGGTGATCACGGAAGAGGAACTGGAAATTATGCTCCTGGACTACTACCGGTTGCACGGTTGGGATGAAAGGGGGGTGCCGGAGGGAGAGTGTAGTTACAAGTGATCTAAAGTGTCGAGTGCCTAAAGTTGCGGTGTCGCTTCGCGACCTTTACTAAAAAAACAAGGAACTACTCAGCTAGATAGGCTGTGAGGTACCGCAGGAAGGGAACATGCGTGATCATAGGAAACTCAGAGC
>CAYNYM010000544.1:0-2924 GCA_964401325.1 uncultured Desulfobacteraceae bacterium
CGGCGAACCTCTGCGTGGAGGCAAAGGCCCTGGACCGTATGATCATCGGAAACGATGCCCCTTCAGGAACAGGGGTGATTCCTCTGGGTGTCCTTCGCGTGATCAACCATCTGGCGAGCCTGACCCCCATCAAGGCCGAAGAGGCGATTTGCATGGCAAGTGGGAATACGGCCAAGCTCTACAAGTTGAACCGTGGCCTCATTGCCGAAGGGAAAGAAGCAGACCTCGTCATCATGGACTCCCCCATGGGATCCGTGGGAGATGATGCCCTTGCCGCAATCGAAGCGGGTGATGTCCCGGGGGTCGCCATGATTTTCGTCGATGGGGAAATCGTTGTCTCCACGAGTAGAAATACACCACCCCCAAAGCGAAAACCCACTGTGACCAAGAATTTCGGCGGGAGTGTGGTAGAGGAGTAATTTCTGCTTTCTGCCTTCTGAAAAGTTAGCCATCCGGCGCCTGTCAGCAAATGACTGGGTGGGCGCCGGACCGTTTCCCGGATTTTTGATGGAAACGATTGAGGAGATGTAAATGTTAGTCGATTTGGAAAAATGCATCGGGTGCGGTTATTGTGTCAGGGACTGTCCTGTCGGTGCCGTCCATCTGTCCAAGAAAAAGGCGGTCATCGATGAGAACTGCACCAATTGCGGTGCCTGCATGAAGGTCTGTGAGCAGGCGGCCCTGGCCCAGGAGGCGGAGGTCCCTGCAGGTGCCGTCGTTTGTGATTCGTGCCCCATCACCTGTCAGATCAAAGAAGGATATATCGGGGCGTGCCATCGGTATAAGAACGTCGACGGAAGACTCGTTCGGGTCACCCCGCTTCACACATTCAAGGATGTGGAGGATGTGGTGGGTCCCGAACCCTCAGAGCCCATCAGAAGGCCTCTGATCACAGCCATTGGAGCCGGGACGACCTACCCGGACTGCAAACCCGCCCCTTTTATCGTCCGAGGCAAGCAGAAGGGTGTGGACGTGGTCACCGTCGTGACCGAGGCACCTCTGAGCTACAGCGGCATCCTGGTAAAGATCGATACGGATATCCCTGTGGGTGAAGAGGGGGCCGATGTTCGGGTGGGGAAAAGAAAGGTCGGCATCGTGACCACCGAGCAGTACGGTTCCAAGATGCTCTCCATCGGGGGGGTCAATCTGCTGACGGGAAAAGACGGGCTTGTCGTGGCAAGAACCGTTGTCGATATTGCCAACAGGAAGTCGGTGAAACTGAAAGTCGAAGGGGGGGCCAAGCTGGAAGTGCAGGTCGGCCAGACCCCTGTGATCAACGGGCAAAGGCCCGATGTCATGAGGGTGGGATGCGGCAGCGCCACCCTGGGCCTCTTTGCGCCGCTTCTGGAAGCGTCGGGGGATGAAGTGATCATCCTTGATTCCCACATCACGAGCCTCATGAGCGAACACGCTGCGGGGCGTTTTGTGGGGGCCAAGCCTTCCGGGATCAAGTTGCGGTTCAGAATGAGCACGCCCGGTCGGTATTTCGGTGATCACGGCGACGGATGGGGCGGGACTTCTATTACAGACCCCTTGGACGTGATTTCGGACATCGATCCGGGAACTGCCAAGCCCGGCATGCGGGTCCTGGTGACCGAAACGACCGGCCGGAATGCCCGCCTGTATGAACTGGGCGATGATGGAAAGCTTCATGAAATAGGGGTGTCCGAGGCAGCGAGGAAGGCCCTGGATGCCATCGCTTCCACCTGTGAGCCGTCCAGGGTGTCCGCCGTTTACATGGGAGGCACGGGGGGAAGTGCCAGGGCGGGCGTGACCCTCTATCCCGTCAAGTTGACCCGGGCCGTCCACGGGGCCAGGGCCAACCTCACGGTGGGCGGCGCCCCGGCCTTTGTCCTGCCCGGGGGTGGTATCAACTTTATGGCCGATGTGGAAAGGGTCAAGGGCGGCTTCTTCTATTGGACGCCCACGCCTGCAACGATTTGTCCTGTCGAGTACACGATGGAGATCAAGGACTACGAGGAGATGGGCGGGCACCTGGAGGCCATGAAACCCTTCAGTGTCAAGGATACACTCATTATTCCGGATTGATAGGACTCCATGGGGTATGAGCAGCACATCACGGTGCTTCATGAAGGCGATGTCCTTGCTGAATGCGGTCCCATGCGCCTCGTCATATCCTCTTTTCTGGGAAAGGTGTCCCAACGGGAGATGAACATCCGGGCCGCAAAAAAATCCTTTGAGTATCTGGAACGGGTGGCCGGGGCAAGGGAAGGTCTCAGTCGCCCCTACAGGGATCTTCCGGATCATATTCAGGAACCCTTGGCCCTGGAAATGGTTCGTAGCGCCATGGCGATCGGAGATGTGGATTTGACCCCCATGGCCGCGGTCGCGGGGACCATCGCAGACGCGGTGGCCAATTATCTGGCCGGTCGGGGGATGACCAAGGTGATCGTCAACAACGGGGGGGATGTGGCCATCAGGCTTCAGGGAAGGGATTCGGTGACGGTCGGGATTCGACAGGACATTCGGAGTACCGATTTTTCCCTTGTCATTTCCCTTTCTCCGGAGCGTTCGTCCTGGGGTGTGGCCACCAGTGGGCTTGGGGGCAAGAGCCTCACGAGAGGCGTGGCGTCGGCGGTGACGGTGATTGCACATACAGCCTCCGCTGCCGATGCGGCGGCGACGGCCATTGCCAATGCAAGCTTTGTGGAGCACGCCCGGGTGATTCAGCGGGCTGCGGATTTGATCGATCCGGCGACCGACATACCGGGGGTCCCCGTCACCCTGGAAGTGGGGCCCCTGGAGGAATCCACGAAATCCCTGGCCCTGCAACGGGCCCGTGAAAGGGCGGAGGAACTCGTGAAGGGGTCCGTTATTTTCGGTGCCTTCGTGGCGGTGGACGGAAAAATCGTTATGACCGACTTTTTTCGGGAGTGTTTGCTTAACTGATATCCGGGAAACAG
>CAYNYM010000545.1:0-2921 GCA_964401325.1 uncultured Desulfobacteraceae bacterium
ATTCCCTTCGACCACATCGATATGGGCCATCAGGAGGACCGGGGCATAACCCTCCTTTGGGAGGACTAGGACGGACGGGACACCCTGGTAATCAAGACGTCGGTATGCGATCCCGCATTTTTTCAGGTAATCTTGTATGAAATCGGCGCACCGCACGATTTCCTCCGGGTTGGAGTGCATGGTCCTGAATCGGATCAGTTCCTTGGTCAGCTGGATTACTTCTTCTCTATCCAACACGGTCCTCCAAAATTGGTTTGATGATTCATGATTTTTTCGAAAATGAAAGACGTTTTCGCGGTTCGTTTCAGGACGTGATACCGGATACCGGGATATGGTCTTTTCAGTGGACTACCCCTATTTGTTATTACTGAAAATATAGAGATGGGTCAAGGGCGGACCTGTTGTCAAATCCACCGCCCCATTCGCATATGATTGTCGATATCAGGTATTGTTTCGGATGAATTTCTTGCCGGTTGATTACAGGGGCTATGGCCGATGGACCGGCGGCCCCATGGTCGCAACCATGATGGTGGACTGCCATGCAATCTTTGGGGTAACGGTTCAGGTTGTTTAGGCTGTAGGCTAAAGGCTATTCGTTTCCGAACCCTATCCACGCATTGATCGAAGCAGGGTGCCCAAAACCTTCTCGACTTCCACAATACATTTCTTCTTTGGGGAATTCCCTGGTTGTTCGATATGTGATCACGCATATTCTCTTCCTGCGGTACCTCACAGCCCAAATACCTACAGTCTATCTAGCTGTGTAGTTACTCCTAAAATAGATCTAAGGTCCTCGTCAGCCGATGAGATCGGTTTGATGTCAAAATTTTTCACCAAAGTATCCAGCACATTCGGCGTTAAGAAGGCCGGCAGGGAAGGCCCTAAGCGGATGCCTTTGATGCCGAGGTGAAGCAGGGCCAGCAAAACGCAGACCGCTTTTTGCTCATACCAGGAAATGATCAGAGATAAGGGCAATGCATTGATTTCCACATCGAATGCCTTTGCCAATGCCGAGGCGATCTGAACGGCCGAGTAGGCATCATTACACTGACCGGCATCCAAGAGACGGGGGATACCGCCGATATCGCCCAGATCTTTGTCGAAGAAACGGTATTTGCCGCAGGCCAATGTCAAGACAATGCAATCCCTGGGAACTTTTTCCACAAACTCGGTATAGTAATTTCGTCCCGGTTTGGCCCCATCACAACCGGCCACCAGGAAAAAATGTCGAATATCTCCGGATTTCACGGCCTCGATGACCTTCTCTGCAACACCGAGAACGGCATTTCGAGCAAAACCGACCGTGACCTCCTGTTTGACGTGATCTTTCTCAAAGCCTGGAAGTTCAAGGGCCCTATGGATGACAGGTTGAAAATTAAGATCCGAAATATGGGGAATGCCCGGCCAGCCCACCATGCCACTTGTAAACAGATTGTCTTTATAGACCTTTTGCGGCCTCTGGATACAATTGGTGGTCATCAGGATGGCACCGGGAAAATCAGCAAATTCCTTGATCTGCTTTTGCCAGGCCGTACCGAATTGGCCGTAGAAATGTGGATATTTCTTTAACTTGGGATAACCATGAGCTGCGAGCATCTCACCGTGGGTGTAGATGTCGATACCCTTTCCTTCCGTTTGTTTCAGCAATTCTTCGAGATCTTTCAAGTCATGACCCGAGACAAGAATGGCCTTTCCCTTCCTATAGCCCAGCGGAACCTTTGTCGGCACAGGGTGACCATAGGTGTTCGTGTTGCCGGCATCGAGAAGTTCCATGGCCTTATAGGCCGCCTCACCGCACCTGAGCGCCATCTTGACCCAGTCCTCAACCCCCAGATCCTCTCTTTGGATGGCCGCCAGTCCCTCATGCACGTAGGCATAGACGCTCTCATCTTCCTGCCCTAAAATGAATGCGTGATCCGCATAAGCACTCACTCCCTTGATGCCATAGAGCACCGTGTGTTTTAGTGACAGGATGTCCGGGTCGTCAGCGGGATACGATTTTATTCCGACTTGCTCCCCCTGCTTGACCAAATCATCCAAGCCGGTTTTGGGTTGGAAGACGGCAGGTCCATGAGGCCAATCGACATTGCCTCCGGCCGATTGAACTTGTGTCTTTAATTTTTCGCGCAGGGCGGTGGATTGCCCGATCAACTCCATAAATCGATCAGGATCGAAATCCACATTTGTCAGAGTGGAAAAGGCTGCCCTGACCGTAAAGACATTGACCTCTTTCTCCGATACCTCAACTTTTCGCCCTTCCACGGCAACTTGTGACAGTCCCATTAAAGAATAGAGGAGCAGATCCTGCAAGGCCGCAATTTCAGGTGATTTTCCACAAACGCCCTGCACGGTGCAACCCGT
Source organism: uncultured Desulfobacteraceae bacterium (assembly GCA_964401325.1). Classification (GTDB taxonomy): domain Bacteria; phylum Desulfobacterota; class DSM-4660; order Desulfatiglandales; family HGW-15; genus CAYNYM01. Next base: position 2,362 of record CAYNYM010000545.1, read on the forward strand.
GCCCTTAGCGGTTTGTTCACATTGGTAACAAAACATAACAAACCTCCTTATTTGCGGTTTCGGATTTTGGAACCTTTCGGTTTCATGATCCTTGTATCTTCCTGAAGTCTTCCTCAACAAAATATCGTTGCGCTATCTTTTTGGTATTCTTAACAATACCCGGTATCATCGGCTGAAGTCAAAACATTTGATTACCCCCATAACAAGTGAAAAAAAGGGAAATCATTAAATAATCCAGTAACTTGATATCTGAGGGGATTGGGGGCATGGGCTGGGTATGCCTCGAATGTCCCGGACTCTTGCATCATATCCTCATCAGCGGAATAGGGCGCCGACGGATATTTGGTGGCAATAAAGACCGTGAGGACTTTATCGAACGGTTATCTCTTCTCCTGCCTAATACAAAGACGCAATCAGGGAAAAGGATTTTCAATTGGAAGACTGAGTTATTGGAATATTTAAGGACGTTATATATTGAGAGAACCGAGGCTTAGACCCCTAAGGATGCAACAAAAAAAAATTATCTTCTATCTACCAAAAAAGAAAACCTCCTGTTAAGA
>CAYNYM010000546.1:0-2919 GCA_964401325.1 uncultured Desulfobacteraceae bacterium
TCTTCTGAATATCCCACATCAGCCCGTAGAACAGGATGCTCAAACGGGTCTTGGATGCTCCGGCCTGAATTCGAACAATTTGCCGTTTGTTAAAGTCGGCCACCATCTCCTTCAGTCGCCGGTTTTCGGCCTCGATGGATGCGTAATCTACCGGTGCTTTGTTCAATAGGGCCTTAGAGGTATCGTTCAGGATACTCGAGAGGTGGACGCGGATATCCCTCAGTTCCCTGCTCTGGGCCTTGAGAAGGCCCTTGTGATGGTTGTCTATATGGATATAGGCGCGAAGGATGGAGTCACGATGGCTTTCCGCAATTTCCTGAAGCGTACTGATCGTCCGGGTATAGGTTTGGGTATAGACTGCGTCGTCCATGTGAAGAAGACGTACCGTCTTGAATATGTTGGCTATGATGACGTTCGCCATCTTCTGGATCTTTTTGGTATTCTTCCTGGTCAGTTTCAATTCCCTCCTGTTCTGGGAAAAGAGGGCCTCAAAGCCCCTGTTCAATGAAAGGCTGACCTGCTGCAGGAAATAACCGCTGTGCTCAAAGGATTTCATGATACCGTATTCAGCATCGTCCAGTCTCTTGAGATCGAAAATCTCGATTTGGTGGGCTTCCTGAACCCTCTTGTGGTGTACATGATAGTTCTTCCATATGAGGAAAAGGGATAGCAAGATCAGACCGAGAATAGCCGGAAATCTGAAAAAATAGATGAGAAAGGCATAGATGAGAGAAACGGTAAAGGCGCAAAAGGCCGTGAAAAACCATCCCCCGATAACGGCCAGCACACCTGCAACACGGTATGCCGCACTTTCTCGGCCCCAGGCCTGGTCGGAAAGGGACGACCCCATGGCGACCATGAAGGTGACATAGGTCGTGGAGAGGGGGAGTTTGAGGGAGGTGGCAAAGGAGACAAGGGCACTGGCTACCACCAGGTTTACCGATGCTCTCAAGAGGTCAAAAGAGGGTGGGGGGCCCGTCAGGCCGGCATCGGGTTTGTAAAGCTTCGGATCCAGTCGCCGAGCTATCCTGCGCCGCCAATACTTCGGAATGATCCTTTTCAGGTTTTCAAAAACCAAAGAGACCATGCGGACTATGGTTCTGGAGAGGTGAGAGGAGCCGAACCTTTCAATGCCCTCATCCTGGCGGCCCAGGCTGACTTCGGTTTCCGTCACGGAACGGGACTTGCGGGAGATCCATAGGGTGCCCACCATGATGGCTCCTGCAATGAGCAAGAGGTGGGTGTTGGTTTGAATCGGCTCCCTTAAGGCCTTCATGAGCGTCGTAAGCGGGAATGCATTCTGTTGAGCAATTTGAAAGGATGCCATGCCGGCCAGAGGGACGCCGATGAAATTGACCAGGTCATTTGCGGCAAAGGCCATGGCCAGGGCAAAGGTCCCGATCAACACGATGGGTTTCAGGATGTTGATTCGCGAGAAGGTTAGGACGATCTGAAAAACGAAGGCGGAGGCCAGGAAGCTGTACAAAAGAATGGTGAGGGTGTGGGTTTTCATCCAGGCCGCCGTTTGGGGGGTGATAAATGAGGCCCCTTTGGCCCCTTTTATGAGGATGAAGTAGATGATGATGGAAAGTGCAAAACCACCCCAGAGGGCACCATACCGTCTAAGGCGTTTTTGGTAATCAAAGGTGAATATCAGGCGGCTGACAAATTGGACCAGTACCCCGAAAATGAAGGCCAGAACCACCGAGAGAAAGATCCCGAGAATAATGGCCAGGGCCTTGTCCGTGTTGAAATAGTTGGCAAGGCTTGTAAAGCCGTCATCCCGCTGATAGATCTTGATGATCGAGATGGCGACAGCCGCTCCAAGAAGCTCAAAGACAATGGATACGGTTGTGGACGTAGGAAACCCGAAGGTATTGAAGAGATCAAGCAGGAGGATGTCGGTCAGCATGACCGCCAGGAAAAGAAATATGATTTCGTGCATGTAGAAATATTCGGGGTGAAAAATGCCCTTTCGGGCGACTTCCATCATGCCGCTTGAAAAGGTGACCCCGGTCAGGATGCCCAGGCTGGCGATGATCATAATAACGTGTCGGGGTGCTACCCTGGAACCGAGAGAGGAATTCAGGAAGTTGACAGCATCGTTGCTGACTCCGACGATCAGGTCTGAAACCGCCAGAGCAATCAGAACAATGACGGCAAATAAGTAAATTTCCATAGCTATCCCTGTGTCTCACTCTTCGAGGGCGAAGCTTTCGTCTAAGAGGCCATCGTGCACCAGATTACACTTTTTTCAATCATCGAATCAACTCGACATGTGAAAATTTGTTCATTCCTGGAGGCATGGGCCCCAAAAGGGGGCTTTTTCACGTAACCCGAGGGATCATCGAAAAGGAAAACCAGGCAACCCTGCCTTTTTACGGGCATAGACTTTTTGGTGAAAAGACAAAAAAAGGCAGGGTCACATTGGGCCCTGCCTTAGATGGAAGGTCAGTTTAAGTATCGAGTATGATGTACCAGTTTGATTTCCGTTGGAGTTATGGGTCCTCACTAGAATAATGTATCGCAAGACGAATTGCACGAGAATTTACAAGAACAGAGCACAAAACCAAACCTTCCTCAAAAATCTCTTTCGTTACCTTGACTGTATAGATATCCCTCTTCTCCGGCGTTGTCTATGGGGGAACCGGCTCATTTGTCTAGGGGAAATTCCCGATATGATCTGGGGGCTATGACCCTGGTCAAAGCCATGCGCACCCATTTGAGCGACCCGAGCCACAAGCCCGTGACGTGCGGACGGATGAACGCATATAAGAGACAAAGGCATTCAGAAAGGGGGCTTTGTCATATGGTATGCAAATTAGGCGGTGGATCCAGGCGCCCCTCAGGCCCCGGCCGGGATCGCTAAAGGATGCGATAATTCGGCCTTTCAAGGTGCGCGTTTTTACACTGGGGACA
>CAYNYM010000547.1:0-2912 GCA_964401325.1 uncultured Desulfobacteraceae bacterium
TCATGGCATCTCGATTGGCAGACGTAATGGGACCGAGAATCGCATGTACCTTGTTCCGAAGGATCAGCTTCTTGGTCTTCTCAACCGCTGTTTTAGGGTCGGTCTTATTATCTTCGATGATCAGCTCAAATTTTTTTCCTCCAAGCACTCCGCCGGCCGCGTTGATTTCTTCCACTGCCATCTTTGCGCCCTGAATACCCTGTTGTCCGAACAGCTCCAGTCCGCCGGAAAGGGGCAGAACTACTCCGATTTTGATCGTATCATCGCCGGCAAGTGCCGCACCGGGCATTACCAAAAGCAAGACCATACCCAGTATGAATAACAAATCTCCCAAACCATGTTTTTTTCCTTGAATCCTTTTTCCAGTCATTCGCGAATCCCTCCTCTCTTTTTTTGTGATCCCGACAACCCCGCCGGAATCGAAGAAACGATGAAAACACCGACGTTGAAATGTCGGGCAAAACGCGCTTGGCAAGGCGTTGCGGCATTGTATTGAAAAAGATGTGTACGTATGACCTTTTGAAAAGTGATTGTCATGCCCATCCATGGCTCAGAGGGTTTCAAAAAGCTTAACAGTTACAAAATGACAAGACCGGAGATGTGCAACACCCCAGCTTTCTCCGGCCGGGGCTATGGCGCGGTTTCTCCCTTGATAGCCTTTATCGCATCCAGGAGTTCACCGGATTCACACACCTCCCCAAAATGAGTGGCGATATCGTAAAGGGATGACTCCTGTTCCCTCGGGCCGGTTGCCTCAACGCAATCCCCGGGAACGATCACCTTGTATCCGCGAAAAAAGGCGTCATGAATGGTGGATCGAACGCAGATGTTGGTTACCACTCCCATGAAGATTAGGGTGCTGATGCCCATATCCTTGAGGGTCAGATCGAGGTCTGTCTCAAAAAAACCGGAAAAACGGCGCTTGGTTACCTGGATATCGTTCGGCTGTGGTTTGAGGGCATCTATGACTTGGGCGCCCCAGGTCCCTTCAATGCAGTGTTCGCCACGCTTGAGGAATTCCCGATCTTCCTTCAGCCCCGGGCGATGGGCATCGTTTACGTAAAGGATGGGGATCCCACCGTCCCGGGCAGCCTCTATGAGGGCCTTTTGAGGGGGGACGATATGGTCGCCACCCGGAAGAACCATTTTGCCTCCCTCAACCAGAAAGTCATTGACCATATCGATAACTAGGATCGCCGTTGCCTCGTGCTCGAGTCGCCAGGTTGTGGTTTTCCTGACCCCGGAGAAAGCGTCCGTTTTCATCTCTGAACCTCCTGGGTAAAGCTAAATCTTGCGTCTTTGAGGGGTTGAATTTTTTAGACACCTTGTCTATTGTCTATTGTCGACAATTTATTGTATGCTCTTATCTTGTGTCAAGGCAAAAGTCTCATGCCATGCCGCCCCTTGATCACATGGTGTAAGTTTTGTGACTTCCCTCAGCGGGATTAGCCACCAAACCCACCAGGGAAGAATCTGTGGCCAGATTGTCAAGGCCTGACCGGATCTTTGAAAGGGGATATTGCGAGCCCATGGCCTCCACCCGATATTAGATGAATAGCAATAAGTATACCGTGAAGTACTCAGGGGAGGCCCAGGCCAAACGCGTTGATTTGATTGGCGATGCAGGTACTCTACACCCGATCATGGGAGGGAGTGTCTGTCGGGTTTCTTTACAACGTGCTAATCCTGCTTTATCATTAAACCTGAAAACCGGATTTAAAAATGGGGGCTTTTCCCTACCGTTCAGAGCCCGCTCAGTCATAACATCTTGAGTGCAGGGGCATTTTGCCTTTAGCGTGTACCCACGGTATTATTTTTGCTTTCAGTTAGGGCTGTGATGACAGCCTCCGACAATGCCTGACTCAAAGTTCTCCTGCAATGCTCCGGACACCTGCCGGGGTTTATGCCCTTTTCGCGCGGGTCTTGTACCACGACGAAACTTTTTTGACAGGAGGGGCGAGCCCTCCAAACCTGCTGGGATGTCAGAGATACCCCGTCAGTGGGGGCGTGAGTTCAGGGGTAATTATTCGGCCATCAGGGCGGGGATGGCCTAAATCGAAAAATCACGGCTTGTGGCCAAAATAGGGGAAATTCATATCATGGGCGGTATCGTAATCAATTCGTCGCGCTGTGTTGGGTGCAGGATCTGTCTTAACGTCTGCTCTTTTTTCCACGAAAAAGAGTTTAACCCGAGTTCGGCGAGGCTGGCCATCTACATGGAGCCTTTCACGGGTGAGGTGGACGGGGAAGTTCTGGAAAGTTGCGATCTTTGCGGGGGAAACCCCCAGTGCGTTCGATGGTGTCCCATGGGGGCACTGAAATATTCAAGACATTGAGAAGGAGAATCAGACGTGTCTGAAGATATTTTTGGATGGACCGGTAAAATCCTTCGGGTGGATTTGTCTACGGGAAAGATCGGCCGCGAGCCCACCATGGCCTATGCGGACAGATTCCTGGGCGGGGTGGGTATTGGCATGAAAATACTGTGGGATGAAGTACCCCCCGGGGTCCATCCCTTTGATCCTGAAAACAGACTGGTCTTCATGGGGGGACCTTTAACGGGGACGCTGGCACCGTCCTCTGGGCGGTTCGAGATCTGTACGAAGGCCCCCGGCGTTGACCCGTTTATTCCAACCCGATCCGGGATGGGCGGGTACTGGGCGCCCGAGTTAAAATTTGCAGGCTATGACGGTCTGATTGTCCAGGGAAGGGCTAAAGGCCCTTGCGTCCTTGAGATATTTGATGACCGGGTGGCGATAATCAAGGCCCCTGATCTGTGGGGGTTCGATACCTATGAGACCCAAAGGAGTCTTTCCAGAAAATACGGCAAACATGTCAGGACGCTCTGTATCGGGCCCGCAGGCGAAAATCGCGTGCATTTTTCGGCGATTATCTCCGAGAGCGGATATGCG
>CAYNYM010000548.1:0-2911 GCA_964401325.1 uncultured Desulfobacteraceae bacterium
TGGCCATATCCAGGGCCCTCATGGCCACGGTGAAGCTGCTCCTGATGGATGAGCCTTCCCTGGGCCTGGCACCCATCGTGGTCAAACAGATATTCGAGATCATCCACAAGGTAAACTCGGAGAACAACACCACCATTTTTTTGGTGGAGCAGAATGCCAACATGGCCCTGAAACTGGCCCACAAGGGCTACGTCATGGAAAACGGCCGCATCACCCTGGCGGATACTGCAGCGAATTTGATCGCAAACGACGCGGTCAGAAAGGCCTATCTCGGTAAGTAGAGGGGGTAAAATGGCGAAGCCATTTCACCTTCACTCCGCATCCTCCATAAAGTCCTTGAGCTTTTCACGAAGCGAGTCCGGCCAGATCTCGTCATGGAGAAAGGCCTGGATTTCCTCCTTGCTCAGGGTCCCCATGATTTCCCTGGGAAGTTTCCTCATGGCCTCCAGCCTTTCGGGCGCAGGTTTCTTGCTCCGGGGCATCTTGTCATCCATTTTACAACCTCCTCTATAATCCCTTTCTCTGACACTTGCACAAAGTCCCTGAAGATACAACCCCAAATGGCGATAACGAACAGAAACTGCCTCAATACGCTACGTTAATTGACTTGCAATATTCAACCGGTTTATAGTGGATATAGGTGATGGATCGGAGGAAACGGCGTGCATCTTTTGGCGGAAGGGGGATGTCATGAAAAGGGTTTGGGTGGCGATTTTGATGGGAGCCTTGGGCCTGGTCTTCATCAGCATGTCTTCGGGGTGGGGTATCGGTGCGACAAAGAAGAAACCCTTCCCCGACATCCCGAGGATGAGCGCCAAGGAACTCCAGTCCATGATGGGGCGAAAGAATTTTGTTGTTCTGGATGTTCGCCCCCTGCAACAGTGGGAGAACAGCACACAGAAAATCCCCGGGGCCGTTCACGAGGACCCGAAAAACGTATCGTCCTGGGTCCAAAATTATCCCAAAGATGAAACCGTTATTGTCACTTACTGAGCGTGACCCGGTGAAGCAACCAGTGCCCGGGTGGCACGTCTGCTGATCAAAGAGGGATTTTCAAAGGTATATTGTCTCGAGGGCGGCCTGAAAGAATGGATCGATACGGGCTGCCCGGTGGAAGAAAAGTGGGCCATGAAGAGGGAATGCGTGACCTGCCACACCCATGTAACCCCAGGCATCGTGTCGGACTGGAAATTGAGTAAACACAGCAAGCGGGACGTAAGTTGTTCCGTTTGCCATGGGGTCAAGCACATGTCGGAGGAGGATGTGGGCCTTGTGGAACCGGTCAATGCCGACAAGTGTGCTGTGTGCCATCAGATCCAGGGCGACCAGTTCAAGGCCGGAAAACATGCGATGGCCTGGGCCGCCATGAAGGCCATGCCGACGGCCCACTGGCAGCCCATGGCGCTTACCGAAGGGATGAAGGGGTGCGGGGGTTGTCACAAGCTTGGGATCAAATCCTCTGAAGAGGTTCACGCGCTCAAGGAAGAGGGGGGCGGCTTTGGTTTGGCCTCATGCGACGCCTGCCACACGCGCCATACGTTTTCAGTCAGGGAGGCCAGACAACCACAGGCCTGCCAGACTTGCCATATGGGATTTGATCATCCCCAATGGGAGATGTATTCGGCTTCAAAGCACGGGGTTCGATATCTGTTGAAACAAAAGGGCATCCTGCCGGATACAGCCATGGCCCCTACCTGTCAGACCTGCCATATGGGTGAGGGGAATCATGAAGTCCGGGCTGCGTGGGGATTTCTTGCGGTCAGACTCCCTATGCCGGAGGACAAGGCGTGGGCCGAGGCTCGTAAAACCATTCTGCAGGCCCTTGGCGTCCTGGATCCCGAAGGCCAGGCGACGGCCAGGCTGGAGGTCGTGAAGAAGGCGGATTTGGCGCGTTTGACCGAGGAAGACTGGCAGAAGGAGCGCACGGCAATGGTAAAGGCCTGCAATCAATGCCACTCCATCCACTTTGCCAAGGGAGAGCTGAAAAAGGGCGACGGCATGATCAGGGAAGCGGATATCCTGATGGCGGAGGCCATTCGCGCCGTCGCCGGATTGTACCAAGACGGCCTTCTCAAAAAACCCAAGACTTATGCCCATCCTTTCCCTGATCTCCTGGCATTTCATGACGCACCCACATCCATTGAACATAGGTTGTTTCTCATGTTCATGAAACACCGCATGCGGACCTTTCAGGGCTCCTTTCATGCCAATCCGGATTACGCCCTGTGGTATGGCTGGAGTGAGATGCAACAGGACTTGACGGCGATTCGTGAAATGGCCGGGGCTTTGAGGGAAAGGGCCCAATAGCTAAAAGATCAGACCGAAAAAATCTTTCAAATTCGGACTTTGACCCCGGGTATCGGAGTCCGGGCGTGCCCTATTTTTCATTGACAAGCCACCCCCTTTGTCTTAAGAGGAGGTGGCTTGTTTTGTGTCGGAAGCCGAAATGAATGCCTCTTCCAAATCCAGAATCGAGACAGGTGTAAGAAGACAATGACATATGTAATGGGGATAGATATCGGCTCATCACGTTCAAAGGGCATGATCCTGAGGGATAAGGAAGTGGTCTCTTCCTTTGAATGCGGCTCGGGGGGAGATTTTAAGGTTATCGCCGGCAATTTGCGAGATGAGCTTTTCATGCGTACGGGTCTGTCATCAGGTGACATCAGTCGTACCATCGCGACCGGGTACGGGTCAAAACAGGTTGATTTCGCCTCCGAGATTAAATCGGATCTCTCCTGCCACGGCAGAGGGGTTCATCATCTTTTTCCTTCGGTCAGAACGGTGGTCGAGGTGGGAGATCTCTACAGCAAGGTATTCAGCATTGACGGACGCGGCGGGCTGCAGAAATTTCTTTTGAGCGGGAAGTGTGCGGGCGGGAGCGGCAGGGTTTTACAGGTGATCGCAAAGG
>CAYNYM010000549.1:0-2899 GCA_964401325.1 uncultured Desulfobacteraceae bacterium
CGACACCAAGAAAGAACTTGGAAAGGCTGGACTGGTAGTGAACAATTTCTGTGTGGCCGTACCCAGCAATGAGCCGCGATGCACCTCCTGCCATATCGGATACGGCTGGAAAGACAAGACCTTTGATTTTACGGTGGAGGAACGGGTGGACTGCCTCATCTGTCACGAGCAGACCGGTACCTACAAGAAATTTCCCACGGCCGCAGGAAATCCCGTCTCCAAACCCAAAAAATTCGGAGGCAAAATGTTCAACCCACCCGAATGGAACAAGGTCGCCCAGAGCGTGGGGCGGCCCACCAGGCGTAACTGCGGGGTCTGTCACTTCCTTGGAGGGGGCGGCGAGGGTGTCAAACACGGCGATCTGGATGGATCCATGTTTAAACCGAAGAAGGCCCTGGACATCCACATGGCCATCGACGGGGAAAATTTCAACTGTACCCGTTGCCATTCCACCGAAAGACACGCTATTTCAGGAAGATGTTATAAGACCCCGGCTTCCGAGGATCGGCGGAGTCTTCTGGACTCCGACCTGATCAAACGGATTACCTGTTATTCCTGCCACAGCGAAAAACCCCACAAACCCGGCATCAAGGCCAATGACCACACGGACAGAGTTGCCTGTCAGACCTGTCACATCCCGGAGTTTGCAAGGATCAATTCTACCAAGATGTGGTGGGATTGGTCCAAGGCGGGACAGAAGTAGGAAAAAGGCAAACTTATTGGGAAGAAGAAGGACGGTCGCCCTGTCTACGACTCAAAGAAGGGAGAGTTCCGGTGGGAAAAAAATGTTAGGCCTGAATATCGCTGGTTCAACGGGGTGATCAAGAACGTCCTGCTCACCGACAAGATCGATCCCGGAAAGGTCGTCCAATTAAATTATCCTGAAGGAAACTACGATGATCCCAAGGCCCGCATCTACCCCTTCAAAGTGCACCGCGGCAGGCAACCCTATGACAAGGTCCGCAAGACCATGGTCGTCCCCAAGCTCTTCGGGCCCAAGGGCTCCGGTTCCTATTGGAGCCAATATGACTGGAAGACCTCCATCAGCAAGGGAATGGAATATGTCGGTCTCCCCTTTAGCGGAGAATACGACTTTTTGGAAACGGAATACCTGTTCCAGACGACCCATATGGTTGCGCCCGATGAAAAGGCCCTGAGTTGCACCGAATGTCACAGCAAGAACGGTCGCATGGCCGACCTCGCCGGGTTCTACATGCCCGGACGGGATGCCGACAGGACCTTGAACGTGATCGGCTGGGGCGGTGTGATCGCCGCTCTGATAGTCGTTTTGGGGCACGGTGCGGGCCGATTCCTGAGCCGGGCCGGAAGGAGGGGATAGCCATGGGTGAAAACGAATGCAGGTTGGAAAAGATCTATCTCTATACCCGTTTTGAACGTTTCTGGCACTGGGTACAGGCCGCCTTTGTCGTCCTTTTAGGACTCACGGGCTTTGAAATCCACAGCGGATACCAGCTCTTTGGATTCAAAAGGGCGGTGGAATGGCACAATACCCTGGGTATAGCATGGCTGGTCCTCTATGCCTTTATCGTATTCTGGCACCTGACCACGGGACAATGGAAGCATTATATCCCCACGACCAAGATGCTCTTCAGGGTCGCCCTTTACTATATGATCGGCATTTTCAAGGGTGAACTCCATCCCGTACCCAAGAGCGAACGGGCCAAACACAATCCACTCCAGAGGTTGACCTACCTGGGCATCTCCCTTTTTCTGATCCCCTTTCAGATGATTACCGGGCTTCTTTACTACACCTATAATTCCTGGCCCCAGATGGGCATCACCGACTTGGTGCTCGGGACCCTGGCGGTCCTTCACATGGCCGGGGCCTTTGCTCTTGTCGTATTCTTGATCATCCACGTCTACATGACGACGACCGGGCACTCACTCACGGCCCACTTCAAGGCCATGTGCTCGGGCTGGGAAGAGGTACCGGTCCGGGAGGAGAGTCCAGGGCTGAGCAAAGAGTAACGCATCTCTGCCCCGACCCTTACCCGTCCGGGCCTCCGATACGACGGGATTCTTTATTGCGTACCGACAAAAAAAGCCCGAAACCGGCTCTCATCCCAGGTCAGGGCCCGATCGATTTCCTCCAGGAGCCTGGGCTTTGTCTCCGGGATTTCACCCTCCAGGTTCAGATAATTGGAATAATGGTCGCTGGTCAATCGGGAAGGGCATTCCAGGCGTTCGATCAATTCCCTGGTCTCATGCAGGACCTGATGCGGGGAAAGCACCTGGAATCTTTTGTTTTTGATTTGATGCAGGAGCAGGGTGTTGACCTTCGGCACCAGGGTTCTCAATCGCACAAAGTCCGGTTCGATGGCGTTCAGGGCCTCGGCCGTCGCCACGGCATGTTCCCTGGTCCGTTCCATCCCACCCAGGCCGAGAATCACGTACTCGCTCAATTCCAGACCCGCCTCCTTGACCAGGCGTCCCGCCCGGACCTGCTCCGATTGATTGGTCCCCTTTTTCACCTTCAGCAGGACCTCGTCATCTCCGCTTTCAAGACCCACATGTATCCTGCTGAGCCCTGCCTCCCGAAGCATATCGAGTTCCCCAAGCCCCTTCATGGCGATATACCGTGACGATCCGTAAACCGTGATCCTCTCCAGAAAAGGGAATCGCTCTCTGGCATAGCGGCATATGGCGGCCAGATCTTTCGAGGGCATGGCAATGGTGTTGCCGGCTGGAAAAAACAGAGTTCTCACCCGTTCTCCATACACCCTTCTGCCGGCTTCCATGTCCTCGCAGATCTCTTTTACGGGTCGAATCCTGAAGGGCGGGCCCTTCTTGTAGATCATACAAAAGGTGCACTTGTTGTGGGGACACCCCACGGTGGCCTGTATGAGCAGGCTGTCCGCCTCGCTCGGAGGCCGGTATA
>CAYNYM010000550.1:0-2891 GCA_964401325.1 uncultured Desulfobacteraceae bacterium
GAAGTGGCAGGCTACCTCCAGAACAGGAAACGTAAAGATCTGGCTGAACTTGAAAGCCGTTACGGCGTGACGATTGTCCTGACAGGGGATCCGACGGTCTCTACAGGGAACGGGAAATTGGAATTCGTGGAAGAAAAGGAGCCTTAGCACAGGTCCCATTAACAAATCAATGATGCAGATCGCCCCATGGGACCAAGAGTCGAAATGGCAAAGGCCCCCATTGAATATCCTTCAATGAGGGCCTTTTTTCGTTTCATGCCTTGAGTAGTTGCTGTTGTTTTGCAGCGAATGCGCTCGTAATGCGATCCATCATGATGGCCAGGAACACGATGCACAGGCCCGCCTCAAAACCCCGTCCAATTTCAATCCGATTGATGGAAAGCAGGACTTCCAGCCCCAGCCCCCGGGCCCCGATCATGGAAGCGATGACCACCATGGCTAGGGCCATCATGGTGGTCTGATTGATGCCCACCATGATGCTCGGGAAGGCAAGGGGCAGTTGGACATTGAACAGGACCTGACGGCCGTTGGAACCGAAGGCCTCCGCGGCCTCGACCACGCTTTCCGGCACGCCCCGGATGCCCACATTGGTGAGCCTGATCACAGGGGGCACGGCATAGATGACCGTTGCAAAGACGGCCGGAACCTTGCCCAGGCCGAAGAGCATGAGGGCCGGGATGAGGTAGACGAAGCTGGGCATGGTCTGCATGGCATCCAGGGCGGGTTTCAGGATGGATTCGAGCATATTGTTCCTGGCCATGAGGATACCCGCGGGGATTCCGATCAGGAGGGAAATGATCACAGAGGCGATTACGATGGCCAGGGTCATCATGGAAAGGGCCCAGTAACCGAAGCTTCCGATAATCATCATGAATCCTGCCATGAGCAAACCGTAGTACCAGCGGCCCATATTTCGCCACGCCGCAACGGCCACGACGACCACCACCAGGGGCCAGGGCAGCCACAGGAGAAATCGTTCGATGTAAAGGAGCACCTGGAGGAGCATGTGTCCGATGACATCAAAAAAGGGGCCCCAGTGGGTCAGGACCCAGTCCATGGCGGCGTCCACCCACTCGGCCACGGGGAGTTGTAAGGTTTCTGGGAATTTAATCATTTTTTTCCGTCTCCGTTCCGTTTTCCTGGATCATGCTGTCCAGGATGGTCTCATTGCGAATAATGCCCAAGAGTTTACTCTTTTCGTCGAGCACGGGGATGGGATAGGGGCTGGACGTGGCAAGGGGAAAAAGTTCTTCGATGATTGTGTCCGGAGAGCAGGTGGGGAGGTCTATGACCAAATGTTCCCTTGCAGCCGGGTCTTTCAGGGAGGTGACGCCGGCCTTTTCCATCTTCCTGATGCGATCCAGGCTCAAGAGGCCCCTGAATTCACGTCTTTTGGTTGTCACAAAGGCATAGAGCAGCCTGTCGTGACCCATCAGGGTCCTGGCCACCTTGGGGCCCTGCCATTCATAGAGAAGGACCCGGGGGTCTTCCATGATGCGGCCTGCGCTCAGGACCTTGGCAGGGGAGGCATCTTGAACGAAATCCCGGACATAGTCGTCGATGGGGGACGCGATAATATCCTCCGGGGTCCCGATTTGAATGATTTTCCCGTCCCGCATGATGGCAATCCTGTCCGCCACTTTAAGGGCTTCCTGGAGATCGTGGGTCACGAAGATCATGGTCTTATGAACCTGCTCCTGCAGTTCTAGGAGTTCGTCCTGCATCTCTCGGCGAATCAGAGGGTCCAGGCCGCTAAAGGGTTCATCCAGAAGAAGGATCTCCGGATCCCGGGCCAGGGCCCTGGCCATGCCGACTCGCTGCTGCATCCCGCCGCTCAGGGAGGAGGGCAGGTAGTTCTCCCAGCCTTTGAGACCCACCGTGTCAATGGCCTCCTGGGCGAGGGCGTAACGTTTATCCTTGGCCACGCCCTTCACTTTCAGGCCGTAAGCCACGTTGTCGATCACGGGATAGTGGGGCAGGAGTCCGAAGTGCTGAAAGACCATGCCGGTGACATTGCGCCGGAGATCAAGGAGTTGATCCTTGTCGTATTGGGCGATGTCTTCGCCCTTGATGGCGATTTTCCCTGCGGTGGGGTCTATGAGCCGAATAAGGCAGCGAATGAGGGTGGATTTCCCGCTGCCCGAAAGGCCCATGAGGACAAAAAATTCGCCACGTTGAACTTGAAAAGAGATATCCCGAAGTCCTACCACGCAACCTGTCCTGGCCAATATCTCTTCTTTTGACGCAAGATGTTTTTTGGTCTTGAGAAGATCTTTGGCCCCGTGGCCAAAGATCTTCCACAGACCCGATACTTCGAGAAAAACCTCGGCGGCCTCTAGAACCGCCTCGTCGTTGGTTTCCAATTCAGATTACCTCGAAAAAAATGTAACGCGCAACACATCCCTGCGCACCATAAATCCAGGGGCCACTGAAACAGCCCGAGAATTGGGGTCGAAAAAATTCCCTGTCCGTCGGTAGCCTGGAGTGATGGGGTGTCGGAGTTATGGAAAAAACCCCAATACGTCATTGCTCCAGAACTCTTATGAATGTGGAATCGAGGGCAGAAACGTCCTCATACGCTCTTTTGCTTAGTGGAGACCCCGACTATTTTGCGTCCCAACGGATCAAGACAAAGACCCCCTCTGACGGCCTTCGGCCGCGTTTAAACCGGCCCTGCGATCAAAGGGCCGTCTTGACTTTTTGGGCCACCTCGGCCGGCACCCACTGGGTCCAGACCGATTCATAGTTCTTCAGAAACCACACAGCGGCATCCTCGGTCTTGGAGCCCTTGTTGTCCAGCAGGTAGGCCAGGAACTTGTTGCACATATCCAGGCTCGTTTCGTATTTTTTGAGAAATTCATAGACGTCCGGGGCCTTCTGGGGGAGGCTTT
>CAYNYM010000551.1:0-2890 GCA_964401325.1 uncultured Desulfobacteraceae bacterium
GTCGAATGACGTTCCCGACACTGCATGCAATATCCTTTTCAAAGATAAGAATAACGGGCGTCTCTTGGTCGATTGAGTTGGTGAGCGCGGTTTCAATGGATTTTGCAAACAACTCCAGTGAGGGATAATTCACCCGAACCGGGTCCTTGAAGTATAGGGCGACGATTTCCTGGCCCTCAATCAGGTCATATCTCTGAAACGCATGGTTTACCTGTGAGACCACATGCTCAAAACTGAGTTTTGACTCCTCCACATCGACCCTGAGTACGGGAATATTCCTTATCGGAAAGGTGAGTTTGTCATCCATGAACCCGGATGAGCCTGAAATGGATAACGAATAGGCACCCGCGCCAATGACGGTCGCCCTGATTTTGTTGACAGGCTCCACAACAGGAGACTTCAACCGGGGTGTCATGGCCTGTATTTTGGTGGCAAGAATCTTTCCTATGTCATTGAAATTGTCCTTGCTTCCATAGATGAATTCCGACACCCCTCCTGAAAACATATATTCATCTATTGAATTCGGAAATTCCAGATTATCCGTTACCATGAGCTGCTTTGCCAGAAAGGAATTTGCAGGACCCGTCATGATCTCGATCAAGACGTCGGCCAATTCTGATGCGATTTTTTCGATATCTTCCTTTGGGATCCGGTCCCCCAGTTTATAATTCATTCCAATGTGTTGCATAACATGAACGGCAGGTTCGTTAAGGCGGGATATCTTTCCTTCGGAATCAATGGCAAGCAATCTGCCGCCAACCGATATGCAACTTGTAGAGAGCACTTCGCCGTTTCTCGATATGGCCAGGTTGGATGTCCCGCCGCCAATGTCACAGGACAGGATCGTCGTGTTGTGATCTCTTGACCTGGCGGTTGCCCCTGAGCCCATGGCGGCAAGGAGGCTTTCGAAATTGGGCCCTGCAGTGGCTGCAACAAATTTTCCCGCATCCTTGGATAATGCTTCTGCAATCTGTGGTGCGTTTTCCTTTTTGGCCGTCTCCCCGGTCACAATCACCGCGCCCGTTTGAATCGTCGCAGGATCAATACCTGCGTGCCCGCATTCTTCCTTGAAAAAGGCCGTTAACGTATCGATGTCAATGGTCTTATCATCCATTAAAGGGGTATGTATGATTCTTCCCTCATGAATGACATTTCTTTCCTGGATTCGAAAACGGCGAGATGCCGTCTTTTCATCCCTTATTAGTATCAGATTAGAGAAAACCAGGTGGCTGGTTGAACTGCCAACATCAATACCTACAGAAAGTAATTCAATTTTGTTTATTTCCATTGTCGTTTCTCAAAGATCTCCTCAACGCCCACATCAGCCTTCTGCAGCTCTACACGAGTCATGATTATGCGTGTCGCCGGAATCAGCTCAAACCGCATGGATGCCAAATCCGGGAGAGGCAATAAGATGCTGTTTTCTAGTAGGGAGTATAGAAAATTTAGCCTTTTGTGTCAATCTCCAATGCTCCTGATGAGGCAATCAAAAAGTTTCCTTTTTTAGGGTCGAGTATAAGGGATTTATGCTTATGTGTCAAATGATACAATAATCAATCCCCTTTCGTGGATAATAGGTGGAATAGAAGATGATTGGTTTCTTGTGGGATAAGACAGTCGTCAAGGACATCCTGAACCCTGGCGCCTGTTGACAGGCCCGGTGACAGAAGATATTGGGCTTCTTTAAACCTTGACCCATGAAGGAATATCACCTATATTTCAGCTTAAAAAATCCAGATCCGCTCCGGGGGTAACCAAAGTCCGGCCTACCGGGCATGGATTCTTCACTGCGGGCTTGAGTGACGCGTATTGGAATATAGGCGTTTGGCGGTAAGAAGGTATTACATATGGATAGCGCAAAATTCAGGGCATGGCACTGGAACAAGAAACGGATGGTGGAAGTTCAAACCATCGATTTTTCACGAAAGGAAATATCATGTCGTGGGTTCGGACACGATCAGGCGGAACCCATGATTCTGACCTTGGATTCCTGTGAACTCCTGCAGTTCACCGGGTTTCATGACAGAGAGGGGCACGAGATCTACGAAGGGGACATCGTAGACGATACCTGTGGGAGGATCGGTATCCCACAGTCGACTCACGTGGTCAAATGGAGCGGGGAGGACGCCGGGTTCTGTGTCTGCGATTATCGGGGGATAAATCTCCCCTGGAAGCCCCATCTCCTGCTCGTGATTGGGAATCGATACGAAGACGGTGATCTTCTGGATAGATGACGGATTTGAGGGGATATGCTTCCGGCGATGGTTTCGAAGCGGGTTGGCGACCCCGGGGGTCATGATATCGATCCCGCATGCAGCAGGGCCTCCTCCCACCACCCGATCACGGTAACATATCTTTTATACTGGATTTGTTTTTTTTGCTCGATTTGCCTGATCCAGTCCGCGAGTCCCGAGGCATGATGAATGATCAGGGGAATGCTGTGGGCGGGTATGATATCGGCCGGGAGGTTATACATGCCCAGGGTGCGCTGGATAGTGGCCGCAGTCTCGGGGGTGTCCCAGGGGGTGGGGTGAATGAAGCCGTGGATGGCCCCGTCCCGATTGGCATAGGCCCACTGGAAGGGGAATTCGTTTTTGAGTTGCCTTATCAGGCCAATGGCCTGCAGGTTGGTTTCTACCGTTACCCCCTTGTTCAGGTTTTTCAGGATCCGATCGTCAAAGGATTCAAAACCCACCGAGGACAGGAGAATCGTGATCCTCTGCTGACGGGCCATTTGAAGGGCCTCCCTCAGATATCTTTCACTGCGGAGCAGCCAGTCCGCCCTCAAGGTGAGATTGATCTGGGATAGTTGCATCCCTCTATCGGCGCTTTCTCTGATAAGGCGGGGGAGTCCGGGAACGGCATTCTCGTTGATCAATTCAAAGGGGAT
>CAYNYM010000552.1:0-2889 GCA_964401325.1 uncultured Desulfobacteraceae bacterium
CCCCATGCCTATTCCGAGAGCGTCTTTGGCCGCCTTGTCAATGGTGGGAATATTGGCGATTCCCTCTTCGTAGATCCGGGTTGCCTCGTTCAGCCAGGGCACAAAGAATCGGTTCACAGCAAATCCGGGGGCATCCTTGACCAGGATATCGGTCTTGCCCGTGAGCTGGGAGTATTGCTTGCACGCGGCCGCGGTTTCCGGGGAAGTCTTGAGCCCCGGGATGATCTCCAAAAGCCGGTTCTTTGCGGGGTGATAAAAGAAATGAAGTCCGACGAAGCGATCCGGTCGATTGGTTGCGTCGGCCAGTTCCTCCACGGAGAAGGAAGACGTGTTGGTGGCGAGGATGGTCTTGGGGTCACAGATATCGTCGAGTCTCTTAAAGATGTCCTTTTTTACCGCCATGTCCTCAAACACGGCTTCTATGACAAGATCACAATCCTTTGCATCCGCCACTTCCGTAGTTCCCTGAATGCGACCCAGGATCTGTTCCACCTTTTCGGGTTTCATTATTTTTCGATCCACGGCCTCCTGGAGGGTCGCCTTGATATTGTTTAACCCTTTTTCCACGAATTCGGGTTTGATATCGACCATGACGACCGAAAGCCCTTCCTGGGCCGTTTTCTGGACGATGCCGCTTCCCATGTTGCCAGCGCCGATAATCCCAATCTTTTTCATTCTTTGAACCTCCATTAGTATCAGCGGTCATCAGTGACCTTATTTGGCTGAAAAAAGTGACAATTTTTTGCTTCCCCTTATCAGATTAAGCCGGGAGGGTCAACCAAAAACGGGTTTGTGATCTTCGCTGAAGACCTTGAATTCATTGTTTTTGTTATCGTTTTATCTGTTTGAATTTATATGCATAATTTGTCTTTGAATGGTGAAAAAAGGTGGGTGGATTTTGCGGGTGACCGGTCTGCGATTTTGTAGGGATTTATGTCAGGTGTTATCCAAGGAAATGGACCGGGATTCTTTAGGCCCGGATATCCTTTTGGCCTCTTGAAAAGAGATTGACATGATCCATACTCCATTGATGTCTTCTTTCGCGAGAAGGGCCTGAAATGCTTCCGTGCGCCCCGCTAAGGGCTGATTTTTTCACCATGTATCGATTCTCCCAGACGATTTACTCATGTTATGGTTGACTTAACGAAGGAAAATTCATTATAGGTAGGCATGACCTTCCGACCCGATTCCCCATGCCAGTCTTCTCGTCGCATGCACGGCGCATCGGTTGCCTTGGGAAAGGGGGGGCAGGCCCCGTCATAAGGAGCGAATTTTGTACCCCATGCAACCGGATAAGCGCAATAGCAAAGAAATGGTAGAGGCCATCAGGGAACTTTTGAGAAAAAGGAACGGCATCCTCCTGGCCCACAACTATCAAGATTCCGCGGTCCAGGATTTGGCCGATCTTGCCGGAGATTCACTTGAACTGTCCATCAAGGCCTCTGAAACAGACGCGGAAGTTATCGTATTCTGCGGGGTGCATTTCATGGCCGAGACGGCCTCCATTCTTTCCCCCGATAAGACCGTTTTGCTGCCCGTGCAAACTGCAGGCTGCCCTATGGCGGACATGATTACGGCTCGGGCCCTCAGGGACAAAAGAGAGGAGATGCCGGGCGCCGAGGTGGTCAGCTATGTGAATACCACCGCCGAGGTCAAGGCGGAAAGCGATATCTGTTGCACGTCGGCCAACGCGGTTCAGGTGGTCAAGAGCATCGATCCCGGCAAACAGATCCTGATGACCCCGGATAAAAACCTCGCCCAATACACCATCAGGGAGACGGGGCGGGATATTCGTTACTGGGCGGGTTATTGTCCGGTTCACAATAACCTCAGGGCCGAACAGGTCCAAAAGGTAAAGACCGCCCATCCCGAGGCCCTGTTCCTGGCCCATCCCGAATGCCCGCCGGACGTGCTTGAACTGGCCGATGCGATCAGGAGCACGTCAGGAATGATCGCCTTTGTCGCCCAATCCGACAAAAAGAAATTTATCATTGGAACCGAAACAGGGATTCTTCATCCCCTTTCAAAGGCCCATCCGGAAAAAATCTTTATCCCAGCAGACGAGCAGATGATTTGCCTGGATATGAAAAAAACAGGACTGAAGGACATCCTACAGGCCCTCGAAACCATGAAACCGGTGGTCCAGGTGCCTGAGGATATTAGAATTCGGGCCAAGAGAGCGGTTGAGCGCATGCTCTCAGTGCCAAGAGGCTGAGGAACCTTTTACGGTAAATCCATGAACGAACAAGTCAAAGAAGTCAAAAGCACGCTGGAATACCTGCGAAAACTCTTTATCATGCCGAATAAGCCGGACAAGTTCATTGAATTCGGGCACACCCTCCTTGAGATGATACACGACTTCTTCGCGGAAAAGGAGGGCATTCACAGCAGCATCAGCCTTCCGGAGCTGAGTGAGATATTCAATCAGACCTCCATACCCGAGGATCCGCATCTGATCAAGGACGTTCTGGCGGAAATCAAAGGAAAGGTGACCGCGCATTCCGTAAAGGTCTGCAACCCCTATTACATTGGTCACATGACCAGCGCCATCCCCTATTTTATGATCCTCCTGGAGATGATCATTGCCTCTCTGAATCAGAATCAGGTCAAGATCGAAACGGCCAAGGCTTCCAGTTTTGTGGAAAGAGAACTCGTGGCCTGGTTGCACCGCCTGGTCTTCAGGAGGACGGATAAATTTTATGAAAAGAATATCCAGAACCACCGGGTCGCCCTTGGTAATGTTACAACCGACGGCACTCTCGGTAACCTGACGGCCCTTGTCCTCGCCAGGGAAAAGGCCTTCCCTCCTGACGGGGATTTTTCCGGTTGCCGAACGGCCGGGGTGGGGCGGGCCCTGAAGCATTATGGGTATGAAAGGGCGGTCATCCT
>CAYNYM010000553.1:0-2874 GCA_964401325.1 uncultured Desulfobacteraceae bacterium
CGTTCAGGACATCGATTAACCCCTCCTCAAGGGGGTTTTCAGAGCCCACATCCACGAGGTCCACCCCATTTTCAGCGCAAAAATTTGCGACGGCATTGAAGCCTTCGAGGCTTACCCGTTCGATAAGGCCCCGCTGACCCTTGGGCGTATAAAGAATCCCCGGATTTCCGGGGGTCAAGTAGACCTTGTCCACATGCTGGCTGTTGGCATAGCAGTCTGCCAGGCAGTGATCTCTGCCGCCGGAACCATAAACCAGAACCTTCATGATTGATTACCCCTTCATATGAATTTAAACACAAAATTATATGGGAGCGTAAGGCCTGTGTCAAGGACCGCTCGGCCCCCTGATTCATCATCAAGCCATCATTGTGTCCCGCCCGAGGTCTGTTCGCCTATATCTGTGCCAAATGGCATTAAAAGGATTGTCACTGTGATGATGTGCCTCGCAGCTTGGTGCATAGGGAAACGGAAGCAGGGCGGACAAGGCTTTTTGTCTCCGGGCCGCCGGCCTTTCCAGGGATGTCTCACATCGTGATCAAAATTTGATGGTCATGCAAAAAGTTGCCGTCATGCCTCATTTTTTGGTAAACCACGAACCACACCAAGCTGAAGGTATGATATGTTCCCATAACCCTTTGTGCTAAAATGAGATTTCTTACGCAATTCATCAAGTTTCAAGTGACTAAAGTTGATGTGTCGCGACCCTTTTTTAGAGGGGGATCTTCGCTCCCGCCTTTGCCCGGGACAGACATCTCATGCCTTGCCGGTGATCCGGATAGATTTTTATTGTCAAGTGACCGCTTTTGCGCTTTAATAACGGAAATTTAAGTATCTTCAATGTTTTGGATTTTTCAGAGGCTTTTAAACGTTGATTGTCCTGCCAATTGCCCGGAGGAAGCGATGAAGGTTTTTTCCCCCTTGTTGTCCGTAGGGCTTGCTCTTTTTCTGCTTGTATCGGGATGCTCCAGGGAAGAACAAAATGCTCCTCCGAACGGAAAATCCAAGGTGGTCAAGCATATTGTGATGCCCGACTCGAAGAGCGAGGAGGAAACGAAGGGCGACTTGGAAAAAAAAGCACAACCCGTGCAGAATAGCACTGAAGAAAATGCGGCCGCGCCCGCTCTACAGAAAAAAGAAAAAGCGCCCCCGAGTCCCCTGCCCGCCGAAGAACCTGAGACCCTTGAGAAGGATGCGGGGCTTTACGTCGTAAAAAGGGGGGAAAGCCTTGCCCTTATCGCCGGGAAAACGGAGGTGTATGGCGATCCAATGAAGTGGCCCATCCTGTGCCGCTATACCATGGATAAACTCGCCCCCTTGGCCACGGGAACGGATTTTCCGGAAAAAGAACTTCCCGAGGGCCTGCGCCTCAAGGTCGTGGACCCGGAGAAGGCAAAAGAGAACGTGAGCCAACGGGCCGGCATCAACTGGGCCGTCAATGTCCAGTCGGCCAGGAACAGAGAGGAAGTCTTCCCTGCCACGATCAGGCTTCTGCAAGAGGGATTCCCCGTCTACTTGACGTGGGTCAAGGTCAAGGGGAAGGATTGGATACGACTCAGGGTGGGGTTTTTTGAGAGTCGGGCCGAGGCCGAGGGCCAAGGAAAAAAAATCATGGCCCTATTGAATTTTGATGATTTGTGGGTTACGAAGGTCAATAAATTGGAGTTTTCAAAATTCGCAGGGTACTAGCGATTGTTTGTCCCGGTGAAACGGGATTTCAGGGCCGTCCGTCTTCCGTTTGTCTCATCTTCGATCCGCAGGCACCTGTAATCGATTTTCAAGACGCTTGAAATGGGGACGGTCAGGGTTGATAGAAAATGAAAGATAAGAAGGTCGTTGTGGGAGTCACGGGGGGGATCGCCGCCTATAAGGCGGCAGAACTGGTCAGGTTGCTCATCAAGGCCGGTGCGTGTACACAGGTGGCCATGACGGAGCATGCCACCAAGTTCGTCACGCCCCTTACCTTTGAGGCCCTTTCGGAGAACAGGGTCGTGTGGAATATGTGGGATCCGGAAACGGCACCCATGGATCATATCAACTGGGGCCAGGATGCAGACCTCGTCATTATCGCTCCGGCAACGGCCGATTGCATCGCGAAAATGGCCCACGGCCTGGGGGACGATTTTCTCACGACCATGGTGATCGCGGCAACGGCCAAGGTGTTGGTCTGCCCGTCCATGAATACCCAAATGTTCCTGAGCCCTGCGGTTCAGGCCAATCTCGGTATTTTGAAGGAAAGGGGGTACCGGGTCATGACCCCCGGCGAGGGAGAGTTGGCCTGCGGGGCGGAAGGTCCGGGCAGGCTCCCCGAACCCGAGGATATCCTGGAACAGGCCAGGGGGATGTTATGGGATCAGGATCTGGCCGGCATGAGGATCCTTGTTACGGCCGGCGCCACCATGGAGCCCATTGATCCCGTGAGGTACCTCACCAACCGATCCAGCGGAAAAATGGGTTACGCCCTTGCAAGCATGGCCGCCCTGCGGGGGGCGGAGGTTACCTTGGTCAGTGGGCCGGCTCATTTGAAACCTCCTGTGAACGTGAATTTTTTAGGGGTAAAGACCACGGAGGAAATGCGGCAGGCCGTCCTTTCCGGGCGCCCCCGGAACGACGTCATCATCAAGGCGGCGGCGGTCCTGGATTACAGACCCCGGGAGGTGGCCGATCAGAAGATCAAAAAGGAGAACGGACCCCATGCCCTGGAGCTTGAACGCACCCCCGATATCCTGGCGGAGTTGGGAAGCCTCAAAGGGGATTCTCCTTGCATACTCGTGGGTTTTGCCGCTGAAACAGAGGACCTCCTGGCCCATGCGTCCCGGAAACTGAAAAAGAAAAATCTCGATATGATTGTGGCCAACGATGTGTCCAGAAAGGATG
>CAYNYM010000554.1:0-2867 GCA_964401325.1 uncultured Desulfobacteraceae bacterium
TTTTGTAAATGAGTTGCATGAGTCTTCATAAAACCTAGAAAGCCATTTTAAAAGAGGGATTTAGCGAACGGGACACACCCCAGGCAAGGTGCGACCGACCTTCCCATAAGACGGCGAAATGGCAATCACCTCAACGCTGTAAAGAAAAACCGGCCGGGATTTCATGGGATAAAATGAAGGGTGAATGATAGGTGGTGAATCCCGGAACCTCTGAGATCCCGTCACGGGGGGAGGAAAATGGTTTTCCAAAACAAATTAACCCTGCCTCATCCCGGTTCAATGGGTCTTTTATCTTTTTGAAATTGTAAAGAGAAAGAGACGAAAAGGCAAGTGAAATCTTAGACTTCGTTCAATCCGCGTCCGGTTGAAGACGCCCCTTCGGTGCCTTATGGGTTTGGGGCCCGGTTTTTGGGGTGTGGCGGATATGGGGCAAAGCGGGGAGACGCCTTAGAGAATATAGGGGACCTTCAAGTTGTAGCCCTTATAGACGACAAAGGTCTCAACGGACTGGATGCCCTTGATGCCCGCGACCTCATCGGTGTAAAACTCCAGCAACCCGAAATGTTCGTCGAGCAGGATCGTGAGGAGGAGATCAAAGCGACCCGTTACCACGGCTACAGAGACGACACCATTGAGCTTGCTGAATTCCTCACCCTTTTTGACGAGATCCATGGTCTTGAGTTTGATGCCGATCACCGCCAATCTGTGACCGGGCAGGAGTTCGGGATTCACGAGACCGGAGATATCCAGGACGCCTTCCTCTATGAGCTTGTTGGCCCGGGCCCTCACAGTGTTTTCGGAAATGGACAGGATTTCGGCGATTTCATGGAAGGATTTCCTTCCGTCTCGGAGGTGTTTGATGATTTCAAGATTCGTTTCGTCTATTTTCATGGGAAGATGCGGCCTCCGCTCAGAGCCCAGTAATATAAAACAGTGAGATTAGTTGAAACTGATGGTTTTGTCAATATTAATTCTCTGTTCTTATGATAAGCTCAAAATGCAGTGATAATATCCTTGAAAGAGGGCCTTTTTGGTGGTATGCCATGACCCATTCACAGGTGAATGTGTTTCAGGAAACCAAGCAGTTGCCCAAGAGCAGGACATAGAGATAGGGAGGTCTGAATGAAATGGCAAAAAGAATAACAGTCATCGGGGCGGGACCCGGAGGCTATGTGGCGGCCATTCGTGCGGCACAGTTGGGGGCGGAAGTGACACTCGTGGAAAAAGAGAGGGTGGGCGGTACCTGTCTCAACTGGGGTTGCATACCCTCCAAGGTGTTGAAGACGACGGCCGAGATGCTGCACGGTTTGAAACGGGCCGGAGAATTCGGCGTCATCCTGGATGGTTCCGCCACCCTGGACTATAAGCTATTATTAGCCAGAAAGGACCGGGTGGTGAGGGATCAGGCCAAGGGTATCCGCGGGATACTGGAGCATCACAAGGTCCGATATCTGGAGGGGACTGCAATGATCGGTGGGGGGCGCACCGTTCGGGTCAATTTGTCGGACGGGGAGCGTCTCGATGTCCCATGGGACAAGCTGATCCTGGCCACGGGGTCTCGGCCCCTCCATCTCCCGGCCTTTCCCTTTGACGGCAGGGCTGTGCTCTCCAGCAATCATGCATTTGAACTCAAAGAGATCCCGCAAACCCTCCTGATTGTGGGAGGCGGCGTGATCGGCTGTGAGTTTGCCATGATCTTTTCCGCCTTCGGGGTAAAGGTCACGGTTGTGGAGGCCCTCTCCCGCCTGTTGCCGCTTCCATCTGTGGATGAGGCCTGCTCCAAGGTCCTTCAGCGGGAAATAAAAAAACAGAAAATTGAATTCCTGGTGAACCGAAGCGTGGAAAAGATCGAAGAGCAGGAAGGAAAGTGCCGTGTGACCGTCGGGCCCTCTCCCCTGGCCGAAAATTTACAGGGACGAGACAGGAAGATTCTAACCAAAGACGTAGATAAGGTCCTGGTTTGTGTGGGGCGAAAGGCAAACACGGAGGGGATGGGCCTTGAAAGGGTCGGAGTGAAGACCGATGAAAGGGGCTGGGTTGTGGTCGATGAAAATTTGAAGACCTGCGTGCCCGATATCCTTGCCATCGGGGATGTCCTGGGGCCGGCAAGGCCCATGCTGGCCCATGTGGCCTCGAGAGAAGGTCTCACGGCCGCAGAAAACGCCCTGGGGGGTGAGAAAGGCATGAACTACCACGCCGTACCCGGTGCCGTCTTTACCATGCCCGAGGTGGCCAATGTGGGCCTGACGGAGGCTCAGGCCATAGAAAAGGGAGATCCCGTTCGCGCAGACAGTGTCCTGTTCAGAAGCCTCGGCAAGGCCCATGTCATCGGGGAGATTGCAGGTGAGGCCAAGATCGTTTCCAATGCTGCGACCGGGAGAATCCTGGGGGTTCACATCGTGGGTCCCCACGCGAGCGATCTGATTGCCGAAGGGACACTGGCCGTTGAGAGGGGATGCACGGTTCAGGACCTGGCCCAGACCATCCATGCCCATCCCACCCTCCCGGAGATCATGATGGAGGTCTCCTTGAAGGCAATGGACAGGGCACTTCACGGCTAGGGATTGCTCATCAGGGACCGGACTCTCTAGTCACGTCTTTTGCCCTTCTCGAGGTGCCTGTCCAGTTCCCTCTTGGGGATCCCGAGGCAGTAGAGCAGGCTGATGATTTTGTCCCCGCTCAGGAAACCGTCGGTCTCGATGCTGTTGTCGCCGGGCTTGAAGGCGATGGACAGCCCCGCGTTCTTGATGAAATGAGATCGGCTGGATCCGTCCCCGATCCCGATGACCTGATCCCGATCGATTTTCTCCACGTTCAGGATGAATTGGAGGATTTCGTCCTTTGAGGAGGGGGTGATGGCCGGTTCT
>CAYNYM010000555.1:0-2864 GCA_964401325.1 uncultured Desulfobacteraceae bacterium
TTCGCGGTGTCGATCTCGTGATGCTCGTGGTCCCCGCCGTGGCCCATGAGGGATATGCCCGGAAGCTCGCCCCGATATTAGAGGGGGATCAGATCGTCTTCCTGAACCCGGGGCACACAGGGGGCGGTCTCCATTTCGCCCATGAACTGCTCAAGTGGGGTGGCCCTCCTGTGCCCGTATGCGAATCCGTAACGCTTACCTACATCTGCCGGATGGAAGGTGAGGCCACGGTGGGCGTATACCGTGAAACCGGCAATGTGCGTTTCGCCGCCCTCCCGGCGCGTAAAACCGGGGAACTGATCGAACAACTTCATCCCCTCTTTCCAAACCTGAGATCCGCGGTCAACGTCCTGGAAACCGGACTCATGAATATCAACGCCGTCATTCACCCTCCCGGTATGCTGATGAACACAGGGTGGATCGAGTCTCAAAACAGGGATTTCCTGTTTTACAGGGAATCCATCACCCCATCGGTGGCCCGGGTCATCGAGATGTTGGATAAAGAAAGGCTTTACGTGTCGAGGGCGTTGGGCCTCAAGCTGCCAGCATTCATCGATTATTTCTGCGAGGCAGGCCTGACGACCGAAGGGGCGAGGCAGACGGGTTCCGTTTACAGGGCCATGCAGGAGAGTGAAGCAAACCGGAGCATCCAGTCTCCTCCGTCTCTGAATCATCGTTATGTGGATGAGGACGTGGGATACGGTCTTGTTCCAATGTCACAATTTGGGGGTCTCCTGGGTGTTACGACTCCGGTTATGGACAGCCTCATTGTCTTGGCCTCGGTTGCCCGGCAAAAGGACTACCGAAAAGCGGGTCTTTCCCTTGACCGGATGGGACTCTCGGGCCTGTCGACAAAAGATATTCTTCTAAGGCTTTAGTCTATTTTCGAACCGTTTCTTGCAAGATCTGCAACCACAAAGCCCCTTGGAGGAACACGATGCGCGACGAGATCATTTCCCGGCTTCAGACGGCCATGAAAGAAGCGGGCCTGGACGTACTGATCGCGATATCTCCAGAGAACTTCGCCTACACGACCGGATATGTGGTGCCGTCGCAGGGCCTGATGCGGTGGCGGCATGCCGTGGCGATCGTCACCCTGAAAGGCCTTGAAGCCCTGATGGTTGTGGATATGGAAGAGAGTACCGTCAGAAGCCGTTTTCCGGAGGTCGATATCCGGGTCTGGAAGGAGTTCGAAGATCATCCCATGGAAACACTCGGCGGCCTTCTTGAGGATATGGGTGCCCGCACAGATGCCGTCGGGGTCGAAATGGATTACCTCCCTGCAGGGGATTTCGAAAGGTTGAAGGCCCGGCTGCCGGAGGTCTGTTTCCAGGCCGTCGAGGGGCTTTTCAGCCGTGTGCGTCAGAAAAAGACGGTGGGGGAGATCGCTCTTGTCCGGCAACTGTCGCGGATCACGGATCAGTCCATAGGTGAGGCCCTCAAATCGGTCCGGGCGGGTATGACGGAGATGGACATCGCCGCCGTGCTTCTCCGGGAGATGTACTCCCGGGGGGCGGAGAACTTCAAGCTCATGATCGTGGCCAGCGGCGAGCGAAGTGAGTTTCCCAATGTCGGGCCGACCCATCGCGTTCTCAGAAAGGGGGACCCCTGCCGTGTGGAGATCTTCGGGATCATCGGGGGGTACCATGCAGCCGTTTGTCGAACCGCGGTGGTGCAGGAGGCATCGGCGGAGGTAGAAAAGATCTGGCGAAATTTGATTACATGCAAGGCCATGGTGTTGAAGATGATACGGCCCGGGGCCAGCACCCGGGCCATTTATAAGTCATTCCTTGATAAATTCTCCGAGCTCAATCTGCCGCCCATTTCCTTTGTGGGCCATGGAATCGGGCTTCACTTGCATGAGGAACCCTACCTCGGAGGGGCCGGGGACAGCCGTTTGGAAGCAGGCATGGTGCTGGGGGTCGAGCCCCTCGTCTACGGATGGGGGAAGGGGTTCGGACTCCAGATTAAAGACATGGTGCTGGTGACGGCGAACGGCTGCGAGGTCCTCTCCGATCAGACGTTCAACGATGAACTGATCACTATCCCCTGAAAGTACTCCTTGAATCGTATGCGTGGGAAAAAGGAATGATTGGATTAATGTCTTGAATTTTGTTAAACAATTCCTTGGTCGAAATCGGAGGATTTGATACCTGATATGAGCCCAGCCTTTTGAGAAGAAATTGTCATGACTTGTTCACAGCCAATGCGTTTCAAAAAAGTTAAACAGTCACGATACCTGATTGTCGCAGGATTGAGGTGAAAGGCCTCTGTCAATCTCAAGGCCTATCGAAGCGTTTTGGCAGGGGCGGTCCCTATATCCTGTAAAGTGGTGCGCGTGGTCTTGACCTAAGCAATGCCTGGGGAGCGCTCAATGCGGCCCAGGTCGTGAGACTGGAGAATACGCAAGTGAAAAGATTTTTTAAGTTTGCCCTTTGGACGGCCTTGATCCTTATCCTCCTGGCAGGCGGCACGGGGGTGGGGCTCTGGTATATGTGGTCCAGCAACCTGCCCTATATCGGTACGCTCCAGGAATACGATCCCCCCATCATTACAGAGATTTTCAGTGATGACGGAGAGGTTATCGGGCGTTTCTGGGAAGAAAAGCGAATCGTTGTGCCACTGGAAGAGGTCCCGAAGGATCTTATTCATGCCTTTATTGCAGCGGAGGATTCGCGCTTTTATCAACATGAGGGCGTGGATATCCCGGGTATCATCAGGGCATTTGCCAAGAATCTCAAAGCGGGAAAGATTGCACAGGGGGGGAGTACCATTACCCAGCAGGTCACCAAATCCCTGCTCGCAAGGCACTCCAAGAAGAATTCTCGGAGCAAATATAAACGCATTTTTCGAGCACGCTTTTT
>CAYNYM010000556.1:0-2855 GCA_964401325.1 uncultured Desulfobacteraceae bacterium
CTTGGCTATTGTGTTCTGGAGGCAAAATGCGGCAGAGAGGCCGTAGAGCTCTATCGGAAAAACTCGGGGGGGATCGATATTGTGGTTCTGGACATGATCATGCCCGAGTTGAGCGGGGCTCAAACCTTTGAGATACTGAAGGGGATCGACCCGGATGTAAAAGTTCTTCTATGCAGCGGGTACAGTATTACCGGTCAGGCAACCGACATCCTGGGCCTTGGTTGTGACGGATTTATTCAGAAACCCTACAACACAAATGATCTATCACGCAAATTGGATGAAATTTTGGGAAGATCCAACAATAATCACTAGGCCCCCGAAATCGTTGTTGTTATAAGACGTATCGACCTGCTTTGCCCTTTTACCGGCCTACCCTCCCCTCATAAAAAACAGGGTTATCATGGGACGGATCTACGGCGTTTTGCTTATCACGATATCTGCGGCCTCCTTCGGGGCCATGCCTATTTTCGCCCGCCTGGCCTATGCCGACGGAACAGATCCGATTTCCGTTCTTTTCCTGCGTTTTTCCATAGGGGCACTCTTTATGGTCCTGTTTCTCCTGGCAAGGGGTATCGGGTTGCCCCAAGGGCGGCATTTGGGTGTGCTCTTTTTGATGGGCGGCATAGGTTATGTGGGCCAGTCATTCTGTTACTTCACCGCCCTGACGATGGTCCCGGCAGGACTGGTCGCCCTTCTTCTCTATCTCTACCCGACATTCGTGACGATCCTTACCTCCGTATTCTTAAAGACGCGGGTTACAATGCTTGTGATCATGGCTCTGTGTCTTTCTCTTGCGGGAACCTTTCTGATTGTCGGGGTCGAGGGGGGAGGTAAAATCCTTGGCATTCTTTTAGGTATATCCGCCCCGATCATCTACTCCGTCTATATCGTGGTCGGCAGCAGGGTGATCCCGAAAGTGGGAGCCCTGGTCTCTTCCACGGTTGTGATGATCGCGGCCGGCACCATATTCGGCGGCATTGTCGCCGCGAGGGGTTTGGCCTTGCCCGGCACCTGTGTGGGCTGGATCTGCGTTGTGGCCATTGCCCTTGTCTGCACCGTCTTGGCCATCATCACCTTTTTTGAAGGACTCAACCGCATTGAACCGGCAAACGCCTCCATCATATCCACCATTGAACCGGTCATAACCGTGGGTCTTGCCGCGTGGGTCCTTGGTGAAGGCATCACATCCGTAAAAATGATCGGTGGTCTGATGATCCTCGTGGCGGTGATACTTCAGAGCAGGAAGGCCTGAGCGATTCCCACCATTCATGCCTCCACCTGGCGCCTTGTGCGGGCGAAATCCATCATTGTTTTATTGAAAAATGTATGTTTTTTCTTTCGTAAACGTTAGCATGAAAGGGTGCGACAGGGACCCGTACCGGAGAATTTTACCCACTCAATCCCAAGAGACCGTTCATAGGGCGATTCCCATTTCGCGCGGCACCTATGGGGACAGGCCCTTTTTGGGGGGCATTATTTGAAAACCAAGAGAGGAGGTAAAGGGACATGATGATAAGCAAAGATACCTTTCATCAGGATATCAGAGAAAATGTGGTAAAGACCTGGAAGGGATTCATCTGCAGTATGGAAGAGTCCCTGGACACGTTGGAGAAGGGCCTCACAGAGGCCGAAGAAATGAGGGATATCTGCACTGCTGAATGGTGCGAGGCAACGGAGCATGTGATCGATGAACTCAGCAACAGCCTCTTTTCTATCAGCGAACCCTCCTGGTCATCCGATGAAGACAGCAAAAGAATCAAATCCCTTAAGAGAAAGGTCCATGATCTCTATGCGAAATACAGAGCAACCGCGGACACAGAGAAGACGGATGAAGCAAAGCCCTATTGCACAACGGCGCCCAGTGCGGAACACGCCCGTGCCCAGGATGAGGACGAGCCCTGTGACGACAGTCGTGGGGGCTGACATGAACCGGCCGAAGCCGGGTCCCCAGGACACGGCTTCGGTGCAGCCCATAGGGGTGATGCCTGCATGGCAAGGTTACCCGGCAACCGGAATAATGGAATATTGAAACGGTGAAAAACAAAGCGTATCTCCAGTTATAAACTATTCTTGTGTATCTGCGTTGCAGCCAAAAAACTCATGCTAAGCAGGAAAGAGAAGATCCCATGAATTTTCCTCATCTTTTTTCACCCATAGCAATCAATCGTCTGGTTTTGAAAAACCGCATTGTCATGTCGGCCATGCACCTGGGCTATGCGACCGGCGGCGAAGTCACCGATCGGCTGGTAAATTTTTATGCGGCACGGGCCCGGGGCGGCGTGGGTCTGATCATTGTGGGGGGGTGTCCCATTGATCCCTATGGCAGTATGGCAGACATGATCGCCATCTATGATGACCGTTTCCTTTCCGGACTCGAAAAGCTGACCCATGTGGTGCATGCTGAAGGGGCCGGGATTGTAGCCCAACTCTACCAGGCAGGTCGCTATACGCATTCCTCCATGATTGGGGGGGAAAGGCCCTTTTCGGCCTCCGCGTCAAGATCCAAGTTCACGGGCGAAACGCCCCGTGCCCTTGACCTGGAAGAAATACCTGAGGTTCAGGACCATTTCGCGGAAGCGGCGGTGCGTGCTCAAAGGGCCGGGTTCGACGGCGTGGAGATCCTAGGGAGTGCCGGCTATCTGATCAGCCAGTTTCTTTCCCCCTTGACCAATCGAAGAGACGACCGTGACGTCGGGACGTTCGGTAACCGGATGCGCTTTGGGCTGGAAGTCGTCGAAGAAGTCAGGCGGGCCGTGGGATCCGACTATCCCATTGTCATGCGGCTTGCGGGCAACGATTTCATGCCTGGCGGAAACACCAACCGCGAGGCCGGGATGTTTGCCTCGGAACTGGAA
>CAYNYM010000557.1:0-2850 GCA_964401325.1 uncultured Desulfobacteraceae bacterium
AGCAGCGTCGTTTTTGGAGGTAGATGGTGCAATGGATGTTGGAATTGCACCGAAGAGACGTTCGATGAGGAGGATGAATTTCCACCCGAAAGGGATGTGAGCGGCGAAGAGCCTCGACTCGGGGTCCTTGTTTGCGACTGCGGATCTAATATCGGGGGACTGATCCCCGTCGGCGAACTCGTGGCCTATGCGCGAAAGCTTCCCCAGGTCGTTGTCGCAGAAGAGATCGGCCGTGGCTGTTCCCGGGAGTCTCTTGAACGTATTCAGCAGATCATACGGGACAAACAACTCAACCGGGTGGTCATCGGGGCCTGTTCCCCGCGCACGCACGAAACCCTGTTTCAGGATACGGCGCGCAGGGCAGGGCTCAATAAGTACTTGATCGAATTGGCCAATATACGGGATCAGAACACCTGGGTGCATTTTGATCACCCGAATGAGGCCCTGAACAAGGCCAAAGACTCCATCCGCATGGCTGCATCGGCCGTTGCCCTGGCCCGCCCGCTGACCGATTATGTCCTGCCCATGAACAAAGATGTTCTTGTGGTCGGGGGCGGCGTGGCCGGTATGAATGTCGCCCTGAGCCTGGCCGATCAGGGTTTCAAGGTGTATCTCGTTGAAAAATCATCTGAGTTGGGTGGCGTGGCCAAAAACATTCACAGGACCCTGGAAGGAGAGGATGTCCAGGCCTATATGAAAGACCTGATCGAAAGGACGATGAACCACGCCGACATTCAAGTCCTTACCCGGGCCATCATCGTTGACCATTCAGGAATGCCGGGCTTTTTCAAGACGGGACTCCAGGTCGGTCGACGCATGTTTTACCGACAAATCAATCATGGTGTCACGATCCTTGCGACAGGGGCGTTACCGAATAAGCCGAAAGAGTACCTTCTGGGCCGGCATAAGGCCGTCATGGACCAACTCGACTTGGACCGTCTGATCGATGATCAACCCGAAAGGGTCAAGGCCTGGAAAAATATTGTGATGATTCAATGCGTGGGCTCCCGAACCCCCGAGAATCCGAATTGCTCTCGTATCTGTTGCCAATCCGCCGTCAAGAATGCCTTGAGAATTCTGGAACTCAATCCCGACGCCCAGATTTCCGTTCTTTATCGCGATATGCGGACCTATGGATTTCAGGAAGACTTTTATCGAAAGACACGGGAACTCGGTGTCAAATTCTTTCGCTACAACGCGGATGAAAAGCCGACGGTTGAGGCAACGGATGATCAGGTCTCCGTTACCTTTCATGAATTGATCCTGGATCGCGATGTGGAAATCACTTCGGATTGCCTGGCTCTGAGCACCGGCCTGGTGGCCGATGATGAAGCCACCGAAGACCTATCCATAATCTTTCGCCTTCCCAGGACGTCGGACGGTTTTTTTCTGGAGGATCATGTCAAGCTGCGACCGGTGGATTTGCCTGTCCCCGGTTTTTTCGTGGCCGGCACGGCCCATTCCCCCAAGACGATTCGGGAAAGCATCGCCCAGGCCCAGGCGGCGGCAGGCCGGGCCCAGACCCTTTTGGCTAAGAGCGCCATGAATCTCGGCGCTGCGGTCGCGCGCGTTGACCGCGATAAATGCGCCGCTTGTCTGATATGTGTTCGGGCGTGCCCGTTTGACGTTCCCTTCATCAACGCCGACGGATATTCGGAGATCGATCCGGCAAAATGTCATGGATGCGGCGTCTGCGCGGCGGAATGTCCCGCCAAGGCCATCCAGCTTATGCAATTCGAAGACGATCAGATCATGGCAAAACTGAACGGGCTTTTGGAAAGGATAATGGAATAATGGGAACCTTCGAACCAGTCATTGTCGCCTTTTGTTGCCACTATTGTGCCTATACTGCCGCAGACATGGCAGGAAGTATGCGACTGTGTTATCCCCCTAATGTGAATATCATTCGGGTGCCCTGCTCCGGAAAGGTCGATGCCATCCATATCATGAAGGCCTTTCAAAAGGGTGCCGACGGGGTGTATGTGGCCGGCTGCCTGGAAGGAGATTGCCACTTCAAGAACGGCAATCTGAAGGCCGGCCGGAGGGTCACCTACGTGAAAAAGCTTCTCGATGAAATCGGCATCGGTGGAGAGCGCCTGGAAATGATCACCATGTCCGCCGGAATGGGGGAGCGTTTTGCTCAGACCGCCGCCGATTTTACCGAAAAAATTCGCGAACTGGGCCCCAACCCCGTCAAGTTCGCTTTGGAAAACCAGGCCCGGGAAGCCTCGGGTTCATAACAGGGCCGTCAGAGGGCCTTCTCATGGACCTAATCAGGAAAGGGATCACCTTCGCCATGTCGGGTGGAAAATGATTTTATTCGAAAGTTCTAAATAAAGGAGAGGCAAAAGCAATGATTACAGCCAAACGGAAACCTATCGAGGAGATTATCAAATACATCGAACCGTACCGCCGCATACTCCTTGTGGGTTGCAATGAATGCGTCACCGTTTGCGCGGCAGGGGGTCGAAAAGAGGTGGGTCTTCTGTCTTCGGCCCTTCAGATGGCCCGTATGCAAAGCGGAAAGATGCTCGAGGTCAAGGAAATGACCCTTGAAAGGCAATGCGACCCGGAATACGTTGAAGAACTCGTCAACGTCATTGATCAAGTCGACGCCGTGCTTTCCATGGCATGCGGTTGCGGTGTTCAGGAAGTTGCCAGGAGATTCAAGGAAAAACCTGTGTTCCCGGCTGTCAATACCGAATTCATGGGTGCATCGGAACGCCAGGGCGTCTGGGCGGAACGGTGTCAGGGGTGCGGCGATTGCATCCTCGGTTTGACCGGAGGTATCTGCCCCATCGCCAGGTGTTCAAAAAGGCTTATGAACGGTCCCTGCGGCGGTTCGACCAA
>CAYNYM010000558.1:0-2846 GCA_964401325.1 uncultured Desulfobacteraceae bacterium
ATATGCGTGATCACATATCGAGCAACCAGGAAATTCCCCAAAGAAGAAATGTATTGTGGAAGCCGAGAAGGTTTTGGGCGCCCTGCTTCGATCAATGCGCGGATAGCGAAGGGTTCGGAAACTAATAACCTTTAGCCTACAGCCTAAACAACCTGAACAGTTACATCATTTTTTCAAAAGCCTAAACCCATGCTGCATTTTTTGTTGCAACTTCAAGTAACGGTTGTTATCAAGGTCCCGGGAATGATCTTCTCCGCCTTCCCTGAGGCCCACGGGCCCGGGGGCGCAATGATTTCTCATAAAATCCATTGGAAGTGATTAGAATGATACAATCGATTCAAGACAACCCCCTTTATCCTTTCGCCAATCCCCGCAGCATTGCCCTTTTTGGTGCCTCCAATCGTGTCGATGCCATGGGTTCCAACCACCTCTATGCCCTTTTGGATCAGGGTTATAAGGGCCCGCTCTATCCCATTCACCCAACACAGAGACAAATTATGGGTCTCAAGGCCTATCGAAGTGTCCACGACCTTCCTGAAATTCCAGACCTCGCTCTGGTTGTCCTGCCGACACGGATTGTGCCGGAGGTCATGAAAGAATGCGGTGAAGCTGGCATCAGGCACATGATTGTTGTATCCGGAGGATTCCGGGAGGTGGGCGGGGAAGGTCTGAAGCTTGAACAACAAATCAAGAAGATTGCGGCGCAATACGGCATCCGCTTCTTGGGGCCAAACTGTATCGGCGTTTCTAATCCTCACCGCAACCTGAATACGACCTTCTTTCAGTTTGACGGTCTTCCCGGGTTTATCGGACTGGCCTCTCAGAGCGGCAGCTTCGTAACACAGATGTTCAGGTATCTTGCAGCCTATGGCCTGGGCTTCAGCACGGCTATCAGCGTCGGCAACGAGGCCGACACGGATATTGTGGACGCCATGACCTACCTTGGGGCCTGTCCCCACACCAGGGTCGTCGCCCTCTACATTGAGGGCATCAAACGCGGAAAGGCCTTCCTGGAAACGGCCAGGGCCATTGTTCCCCACAAACCCATTGTGGCATTTTACAGCGGAGGCTCAGAGGCGGGAAGACGTGCAAGCTTTTCCCACACCGGGGCCATGGCCGGCGCGGATCATATCTATGACGGCGTCTTTCGGCAGTGCGGAGTGATCAGGGCAGATTCTATCACTGAATTGTTCGACCTTTGCTGGGTCCTGGGATCACAACCCAGTCCCAAGGGAAATCGGGTCGTGATCCAAACCCATTCAGGCGGCCCCGGCGGCGCCGCCGCTGATGCCTGTGATCGGCTCGGTCTCACCCTGCCGTCTCTTTCCGGGGAAACCCTGGAAAAGCTATCGCCTATCGTTCCTCATACGGGCAGCATTACGAATCCTGTGGACATGACCTATCACAAGGACCCCGGGCACTATTTTCATGCACTTCCCAAGATCCTGGTCCAGGAAAGAAATGCCGACATGCTATTGATCTATCTTCTTCTCCCCATTCAAATCGTGGAACAGACCTTGAGTCGCATGGGGCTTTCCCTCCGGCAAATCACCCAAGAGAGTCATAAGTTGATTGACGATCAGATTGAATCCCTGGCCCTTCTTGCCCAAACCAACGGCAAACCCCTGGTGGGTTACACCTTCCGTGACCTGAATGAACGCCTCATACAGGGATTGATAGACAGGGGTGTGCCGGTTTTCCCTGAACCCCAAAGGGCGGCACGAGCCCTCAAGGCCCTTGTCGATTATTCCCTGATGAGAGAAAAATTCTCAACCCCTCAGTTGCAACCTTAGGATTATCGCGCAAGGATGAGCCCGCCCCTTGCATGCACTTCATGGATTGCCTTATGGCGGCAACCAGAAAAGGCATCCCACGATCTGCGGGTCAACTGATGCCTTGATGGTGGATTAGGGCAACCCTGACGAAAGGGATTGAGCCCTTTACAGTCCCAGATCCTGGTTAATCAAAACGACTTTTATCCTTCCCTTCGGGAAAGACTTCTCGGTCACTGTCCAGGTATTGCAGATCCTGTCCGGGCTCTTGCAGTCTTCACAATAGCCCGTTTTGACACAGGGTGTCTTTTTGTCCAGGCGCATCGCATTTGCGGGAGCCACATAATTTTTTATCCTGAACATGGCCTCATCCAGATCAGTAACGAGCTTGTTTCGACCAACGAGTATGATCACGTTCTTGGCCCCGAAGGTAATCGCGCAGACACGATTGCCGATCATATCCAGGTTCACGAGCAGTCCTGTTTCCGTGATCGCATTGGTCCCCGTAATAAAGAGATCCACGAGAAGAGCCTGTCTTCGCCTCTCTACCATTTCGTCAGAGGAGATGGATTTATCATAAGTGTCCAAGATTTCAAATGCAGCGTTGTCCTTCAAGGTCTCATACAGGCCCGTTGAGGCAAAGGTCATGGACCCCCCCCAGGAGATGCTCTTGGGACTGACCTTTGGAAGGATTTCCTTTTCAACGATCTCCTTTGCCTCATTCACGTTTTCGGCAATGAACACTTCGAAGTTGTTTGATTCCAGGGTGGCCTTGACCTCCTTGAGTCTCAGATTCCAATAGTTCTCGATCGGTTTTTCCATAGGATCCCCCTTGAGGTAAAAAAGTTTTGAATTGAATTATCCCCGAATGGTCGCGGACAATACGGACACGCCGGTGACTGAATGGAGAAGACATCGATGCTCACCTATCATCGATTTTTACTGATAGCGTCCTGATAGGTCAAGGAAATTGGTCCGAACAGACGAGCAATCCTGGTTGAAAATAGTATTTACCGCCCTCTTCGCTCAAGACGCCAAAATCGCCAAGATGAGGTTTTTTTTCGAATCGTTCGT
>CAYNYM010000559.1:0-2823 GCA_964401325.1 uncultured Desulfobacteraceae bacterium
CTGTGCCACATGGTATCATAGACGACGACGGCCTTTCTCTTGGGCGCCTGAGTGCTCCATTCCACATAGGCGTTTATCATCTTCGAAGGGTCCTGACGCCAGATGATGCCGTGATCCGGGCAAACCATGTCCAGGGCCAATCCGCTCTCTTTGACTTTATCCACCAGTTTCAGGATGAGAGGGGCGTAAGGAAGCAGGATATTGGCGAAATACTTCCGGGCATGGGGCATGATCGCATCACCGATCTCGTCGTCAAACCGTTCCGGTCCGGCATAATGTTGACCGAAGGCATCGCTTGAAAACAGGATTCTGTCTTCGTTGACGTAGGTAAACATGCTGTCCGGCCAGTGAAGCATCCGTGTTTCCATGAAGGTGAGCGTCCTCTTCCCGATACTCAGGGTTTCGCCGTCTTTTACGGGCTGATAGTTCCACTTCCGGGGGAAGTGAAGGGAAAGATCCTTGAAACCCATCCGGGAGCAGTAAAGGGGCTTATTCTCCCCGATTCTGTGCATCACCCTCGGCAGACTCCCGGAATGATCCATCTCCGTATGGTTACTGATCATATAGTCGATCTTCTTAGGGTCCACCACTTCACTG
Source organism: uncultured Desulfobacteraceae bacterium (assembly GCA_964401325.1). Classification (GTDB taxonomy): domain Bacteria; phylum Desulfobacterota; class DSM-4660; order Desulfatiglandales; family HGW-15; genus CAYNYM01. The sequence continues at coordinate 598 of CAYNYM010000559.1, forward strand.
ATATTGGCCATCAGGGCGTCTTCAAAACCCGCCTTTACGGTGTCGATGAGGGTGATCTTCTCATCCACGATGAGGTAGGCATTGTAGGTTGATCCCTGCTCAGTAGAATAGCCGTGAAAATCCCTGATGTTCCAATCAACGGCCCCCACCTGGAATATGTCTTTTGCAATCTCTATCGGTTTCACAAATCTGCTCCTATCAAAGGCATTAACTATTCTTAACAATTCAATTTTTGAAAAGCATTATGTTTCTTTCAAAATTGAGGTTCCCATCCGTCTTGTGAAAAACATTCTTTTGGACAAGGATATTATGGCGGCGAAGTTGAATCCAAAGTTGCAGCATTGGTATTCATTCCGGCAAAAGGGGCATGGTGATCTTGAATTCCGTTCCCCTGCCTTCTTCACTCTTCAGGGTGAAAATACTGCCCTCATGGTCTTCAATGATGCGCTTCGAAATGCTCAGTCCCAGGCCACTCCCTTCACTCTTGGTGGTATAGAAGGGGGAGAATATCTTCTCCCGATCGGCGGCGGGGATACCACATCCATTATCGGTCACGGTGACGACGGCCTGGTTCTCTTTCAATCGGGACCGAATCACCAACTCTCCTCCGCCTTTAATGGATTCGATGGAGTTTTTGACCAGATTCAGAAAAACCTGCTCCAGCTTGGCCTTGTCCCCCATCACGAAGAGGGGCCTGCCGGCCGGGTGATACCCAATACGGATCTTTTTTTCCCCGCAATCATCCTTAAAAAGCAGATAGACATTCCGGAGCAAGGCGTTCATATCCAGCTTATCAAGGGACAGGGGCTTGGAATGATAAAATTCGCCCACCTCCTTGAGCAGGCCCTCGAGCCTCGTTACCTCATTTACCATAATATGAAGTTTTTTTAGGCTCTGTGGGTCCTCGGTCTTGTGAATGAGTTGGTGGGAAAAACCGCCGATCATCATCAGCGGATTTTTGATTTCATGTGTGATCTCTGCAACAAACTGCCCCAGGGTCGAAAGGCGCTGTGATTTTAGAATGCGGTTCTGGAGGGCCTTGGTCTCGGTGAGGTCCCTGACAATCCCGGTAAAGTAGAGCTTCCCCCGGACCGATGAGACAGAAAAAGAGATATGAGCGGGAAATGCTTCCCCGTTTTTGCGGGTAGCCAGGATTTCCGTGCCATGGCCGATGGGTCCGGGTGCCCTGTTTTTTGTATAAACTTCAACGGCATGGCGATGGTCCTGACTGCAGCCGGGCGACATGATCACATCCAGGTCGTGTCCGATCACCTCATCCCGGCTGTAGCCGAAAACCTTTTCAGCGGCCCGGTTGAAGAACAGGACCCTGTGGTTTTCATCGATCGTGACAAAGGCCTCGTTCGTGTTCTCTATCGCACTCTTGAGAATACTCAGCTCTTTGTCGAGATCCAGGCAATCACCCATGTTCTCGTCTTTATTCTTCCTTTTCAAACTGGTCCTTTGTCGCACCGCAAACAGGACAGGTCCAGTCGTCAGGAAGACCGTCAAATGATGTTCCGGGATCAACGCCGTTATCAGGGTCTCCATCGGAAGGATCATAAACATAACCGCAAACCGTGCATACATACTTGTCCATAATCGTAACCTCCCCGTTACATTTTTCTATTCTCAGTCTTCTACAATAGCTCACTCCCATGAGCAAATCAACCCTTCCCTTGAGCCCCTGATCTACCATCAAGGCATCATCTGCGCCGTTGCATAATACCTTGCTGGTGCCCGGGGATACACCAAAGTCCCTTTTCCCCACAGATGATGCAAAAATCGGGCGGTGGATTTAGGGGTGCCCCTTTCAATGTGCCGTCGTAAGTGTGAGGGAAACCTGCGTTTCCCTCACACAAAGACTTGGACGCGGTACGGAGCCCAAAGAGATTAAAGGGCAAGCACAAATCCCGTATATCGGAACATGCCCTAGGCCGCTTCCATGGCACGGCGATCCGCCATGTCCATCAGGACCCTGTCCCTGGCCTTGTCGATCCCAAGGGCCTTTCTTTTCTTGTCGATATGCTCGATCATCATGTGGGCCATGTCATAGGGGTCCTTGGTGAATCCCCATTTGCCGAAACCCATCTCCTCAAGGCCCTCGAAAAGGAGCTTATGGAATTTGGTCTCCTCGATGATGGGGAAGGTGACCCCGAAGACCGTGAAGACGCCCGATGCCACAAAGTAGTGACCGATGGAAATGGCCTTTTCACTCATCCACTCGGG
>CAYNYM010000560.1:0-2795 GCA_964401325.1 uncultured Desulfobacteraceae bacterium
TTCCCTGGCGAGAAGGCATGACAGTGGCTGATCTCATCAGGGAATTGAATGATCCATACCCTTATGCGGTTGTGCGTATTAACAGCAAGACCGTATCCAGTCCCTATTTTGAGAAAACCACGGTTCCGGACAATTCTGTGGTTTTCCTGATTCCTCTGATTGCGGGTGGGTAAGGCTTCATTGTCGATTCACCGGCTCAATGGGTTGTCGGTTTCCGGCATGCCGTTCTTTGATGGAGGGGGCCGCTTGGCCGCTATGCATAAATGCGGCCCCCTCCATGTTTTCACAAAGATTCTTTCCGTCTCCCCCGGCATTTCTTCTTGCGGACCTCAGGAAGCGATACAAGAACTCCACAAATACTTCCAAGTTTTGTGTTTATAAAACGATATATCTTGACGCCATATCATTTTTTTGGTACAAAACATTGCTCGTATTCCGGAACAAGTGTGCACCCCGCCAAAGACAATATACGATCTTCCTGCAGAGAGAAAAAGAGTTTCCGGAGACAGTGGTGGAATCTTAGATATTGTTTCGAAATCAATTCAACCCACATCCTGAATCCGCGATCGATTGATATGTAAGGTTCGCGGTGGCTATATCTAATCCTTGATTTCCTGCAATCCTTAAGATTGGGATTTTACGGGGAACGGCGGATAAAGGAAAAACCGTTCTTTAATCCGAGCCTTTTTTCTCCAACCCCCCTGTTAGACCTTGCCCGGAGAAAATGCTTCTTGGAGCCTTTTCTCAAAGTGCCTGTGATCTGGAATAGGTTTTACCAACTTGATTCTCTATGCATCTGTTTTCATATCGAAAGTTATTCGACAACCGTTTAATTCATGCTGGCCTTTCCTTATATCATGAGGTTATTTGCGTTGCTTTCCATTTCTCATTCCATAGAAGGGTTTTTCTCTTTGGCCTAATTCAGATCGAAGCACTCGGAAAATGCCAGAAGCCCTTTTTCTGAATGAATTGATAATGCCTTGTGAAATTAAGTCCCTGATGGGCCTTGAACCCCAGTGCTTGGACTTAATCAATTACCGAACCATATATTCTTTTAAAGGAGGAGAAACGTATGGCCTACAATGCAGTGAAGATGAAGGACTGGCAGATTTCAGAGGCGGCCGAGAAGGAAATGCCTACTCCAGAAGAATGGCGTGATAAAATGGGGCTCGAAAAGAATGAGATGATCCCCTTCGGGAGACTGGGCAGGCTGGATTTTATGAAGATTATGAAACGCCTCGAAAAGAAAGATGATGGTAAGTACATCGAGGTGACAGCCATCACTCCCACCCCTCTTGGTGAAGGGAAGAGTACAACCGCCTGCGGTCTCATGGAAGGTATGGGTAAGATCGGGCTCAATGTCGGCGGAGCCCTTAGACAGCCCTCGGGCGGCCCAACGATGAACATCAAGGGAACGGCTGCAGGAGGCGGCAACTCGCTGCTTATTCCCATGACCGAATTTTCCATGGGGCTGACAGGCGACATCAATGATATCATGAATGCCCACAACCTCGGCATGGTCGCCCTGACCGCTCGCATGCAGCACGAGAGAAACTACAACGATGAACAGCTCAAGAGACTGACCAAGATGAAAAGACTCAACATCGATCCCACACGCGTTGAGTTTGGCTGGATCATCGATTATTGTGCTCAGGCCCTGAGGAACATCGTCATCGGCATGGGCGGCAGGTACGATGGTTTCACCATGCAGTCCAAATTCGGGATTGCCGTTTCATCCGAATTGATGGCCATCCTCTCTATCATCAAAGATCTGCCGGACCTCAGAAAGCGCCTCGATGAGATTACCCTGGCCTTTGACAAGAGTGGAAAACCGATTCTCACCAAATACCTCCAGGTCGGCGGCGCCATGACCGCCTGGATGCGCAACACCATCAACCCCACCCTGATGTGCACCGCCGAGTACCAGCCCTGCATGGTGCATGCCGGCCCCTTTGCCAATATCGCCGTGGGCCAGTCTTCCATTATCGCAGACCGCATCGGCTTGAAGCTCTTCGATTATCACATCACCGAGAGCGGTTTCGGTGCGGATATCGGCTTTGAGAAGTTCTGGAACGTGAAGTGTCGCTACAGCGGACTCAAACCGCATGTGTCCGTCTTGACCACGACCATCCGCGCGCTCAAGATGCACGGGGGAGGGCCCAAAGTAGTGGCCGGTATCGCCATGGATCCCGCCTACGTCAAGGAGAACCTGACGCTGCTTGAGGCAGGTATTCCCAACATGGTGCACCATGTCAAGACCATCCGCAAGGCCGGCATCAATCCGGTGGTCTGTATCAATGCCTTCCATACAGATACCAAGGCCGAGATCGCCGCAGTGAGAAAGGCCGCTGAAGCGGCCGGGGCCCGTTGTGCGGTTTCCACCCACTGGGCGGACGGCGGAGACGGCGCCGTGGAATTTGCCGAGGCGGTCAAAGAAGCCTGCGAGGAAAAAAACAATTTCAAATTCCTTTACTCCATTGACACAAAGCTTCGCGACAGGGTCGAAAAGATCGCCAAGGTCGTTTACGGCGCAAAGGGCGTTTCCTGGACCGCAGAGGCCGAGGCCAAGGCCAAGATGCTGGAGGGTGATCCCAAGTACGACGACTACACCACCATGATGGTGAAGACCCACCTGAGTCTTTCCCATGACCCGGCCCTCAAGGGTGTTCCCAAGGGATGGACGTTGCCTATCCGCGACGTGTTGATCTATTCCGGCGCCAAATTCCTCTGCCCGTGCGCCGGGACCATCAGCCTGATGCCGGGAACCAGTTCCGATCCGGCATTCCGTCGTGTGG
>CAYNYM010000561.1:0-2767 GCA_964401325.1 uncultured Desulfobacteraceae bacterium
GAGAACGTCAAGATCATGGGACTCATGACCATGGGCCCTTTTGCCGGGGATCCGGAAGAATCCAGACCCTATTTCAGAAAGACCCGGGAAATCTTCGAGGCACTCAAGGCGCAGAATTTACCCGGCGTCGAGATGACCTATCTTTCCATGGGCATGTCCAATTCCTACAAGGTGGCCCTGGAGGAGGGGGCCAATCTGGTGAGGATCGGAACCAAACTCTTTGGGGAGCGACATTACACCTGAGAACGCATTTGTTCTGTAAATCAGCCTTGCACCTCAAACGGGGCCTTTGGCGGACCTGTCGAACGTATCGAGGTGCGGGGAGCCAGAGTCGGCCTTCACAGGGTACACCTCTGGCGTTGAAATGATAAGTTGCAGCCCCATCATTGGCCCGGGCACATGGGCGGAATTCCCCGATGGGGTGCGATTTTTCACCTAGCAGGGATTCGAAGGGGAGCGGGAAGGATAGATCGAAATCTTGAGTTATGTGACCAAAGAGATGAAACGCATCGTCGGAAAGGCCATTCATACCCGGCAGATGATCGGGGACGGCGATCATATCCTGGTGGCCGTATCCGGAGGCAAAGACAGTCTGGCAATGCTGTGGCAGTTGAAAGAGCGCATCAAGAGAATCCCCATCACCTACCGGATCACTGCGGTCCATGTCGACCCCGGGTTTGGGGTGGATTCGGCGGGGCAGATGGAGCAGCTTTTTTCCTCCAACGGCTTTGACTCCAAAATTATCTCAAGCGATTTCGGCCCCAGGGCCCACAGCCCGGAGAACCGGGAAAACCCCTGCTTCCTGTGTTCCCGATTGCGAAGAAAAATCCTTTTCGAGACGGCCTCGGAACTGGGCTGCAACAAGATCGCCTTTGGGCACCACAAGGATGACCTGATCGAGACCTTTTTCCTCAATGTTTTTTTCGGTGCCTCCATCAGTACCATGCTGCCGGTCCAGAGTCTTTTCAACGGAAAGCTGACCATCATAAGACCCCTTTTTCTGCTCGATGAAAAGACGATCGAAAGATATGCCAGGTCCATGGCCTGGCCGGAAATCAGTCTGGGGTGTCCCACGGCGGGGTCTTCCAGAAGGGAGGACATCAAGAACATGCTCGACCGGTTTTACCGGTCCAACAAGAAGATCAAGGGCAACATCTTCCATGCCCTGCAGAATGTCAATCCGGCCTACCTGCCGTAGGAAGCCGGCAGGAGGATGAGCCCCTGTCAGATTGGGGCAGGTTCTATTCCGGGGGACCTTTTCACGGTGGACGAGGAGCTATTGTTCCGTTTTTGACCACGAAGAGCACGAAGGAAATTAGATCTTTATGTTATGATTCCCTATCCGAAAATAAATCCAAACCTGATTGAAATCGGCCCTCTCAAGGTCCGCTGGTACGGCCTGATGTATATCCTGGGCTTTTTGTCCGCCTATTTCTTGATCCCTCACCAGGATCGAGCGCGTCGCATCGGACTCAAGGGCAAGATGCTCCAGGATTTGATATTCTGCCTGGCCCTGGGTCTCGTGGTGGGGGCCCGTCTCGGATATGTCCTTTTTTATCAGTTTCCCTATCTTGCGGAGTATCTGCGAAATCCCTTGGAAATCATCGCCGTCTGGCACGGGGGCATGTCCTTCCATGGTGGACTCTTGGGGGCGATATTGGCAGGATTCCTGTTTTGCCGCAAACGCCTTGTCTCCTTCTGGGACCTTGCAGACGCCGTCATCGTGACAGCACCGATCGGTCTCGGGTTGGGACGGCTGGGTAACTTCATGAACGGGGAACTCTATGGCCGGGTGACTTCGGTCCCCTGGGCCATGATTTTTCCCGGCGGCGGCACGGTGCCCAGGCATCCCTCACAGCTCTACGAGGCCCTGCTCGAAGGCCTGGTGTTGTTCCTGGTCCTTTGGGGTCTCAGAAATCGTGCCTTCCGGCCCGGGGCCATGATCTGTCTTTTTCTGTCAGGCTACGGCGTCATGCGATTCCTTGTGGAGTTTACACGCCAGCCTGATCCACAACTTGGTCTTTTCTGGGGACTCTTGTCCATGGGCCAGATCCTCTCCCTGGCCATGATCGCCGCAGCGGTCCTTATCCGGGTGTTTCTGCCGGCGCGCTCTTCTTCATGAAAATCGGGATTTGGCATTGATTTTGTAGCTTTCACCGCCAGATCGTCGAGGCCATGTGTCATCCCCATTATAATAAAACAAGGCCCAAGAAAATAATTCATATCATCCTGGATGATCAAGACCGGGCCGGGGCCCGATGGGATACCCCTCATCAGGGGACTGCATCCCATGATGGGATGGGGACGAGCCGGCGAGGCAAACTCATTTTTCACTATTTCCTGCGCCGAATGGTTATCGCATCAACAGGGCAGATCGTCTGGCATAATCCGCAGAATTCGCAAATCCTGGCTTGCCATTTGGGAAAACCGTCCTGCATGGACATGGCACCATAGGGGCAGACCGAACACTGCGCGCAACCCACGCATTTCACCCTGTCTATCGTCATGGCCATGGCCTCCCTGGGCACCTGTCTTTCGGTTACAAATCTTTCATATTCCTCGGGATTGTTTACATGGGGTACGGAAATCCCTCGGATATCCTGCAGACTCTCATAGCCTTTTCGGATCATGAAGTCTTCAAGCCCGGTCACCATTTCGGAAAAAATTTTAGATCCGTAGCGCATGGCAGCGGTCATCACTTCGACCACCGAAGCCCCGCACATCAGGCGTGATATGACGTCCCGGGCGGTCATGGTTCCGCCGGAGG
>CAYNYM010000562.1:0-2763 GCA_964401325.1 uncultured Desulfobacteraceae bacterium
GTATGACAGCCCATCCGATCCCACGCCGATACCCATCATCATACAGAGCGTATCTGCCAGGTGGACGATTGATGTTTCAGGAAGGGCTTCCTCGGATTCGCTCGGTGAATGATGAAACCTGATAATGTCCACCATCTTTTCACTGAAATTCCATTTCTTGGCCACCTCACTACCGAGCTCTGCGTGGTCAATCCCGATCACGGCCTTCTCCGCTTCTCTAAAGCTGAATTCGTGTTTCGATACCAATAAGTTGATCTTTTCGTAGGAATCGGCCACATACTGATTCAATACGACTTTTCAGATATCCTTCACGAGCGCTGCCGTAAATATGAGATGGCTGTTTTCGCTCTTTCCCCTCTCAGCCAATTCGCGGGCGATAAGGGCGGATGAAACGGAGTATTTCCACAAGTCTCCCTCCGCCAGGTCATATCCTTCCTGCTTGTCTTTCAGGTTTGCAGCCCCTCCGCTCATGAGGACAAGATCGACGACCTGATTCATTCCCAGATAGACGATCGCCTGTTGAACGGATTCCACTTCTCGGGGCAAAGCAAAATGGGCGGAATTGCATATTCTCAGCAGATTGGCCGTCAGGGACTGATCATAAATAATGATTTCCGAGAGATCGGACAGAGAACTACTCGGATCCTGAGCAATGGACATGATCTTCTGGGCGACTTGGGGCATGGGTTTCAGGTTGTCAATTTTCTGTATGATCTCTTTGATGTCCTTCATATCTCAATTACCCCCTGGCCCGAGATTTTTAGCCACCCAGTCCCGTCCTTGAGCGCTAATTTAATCGTTCGATTCACGCTACCGCCCACATTCTCGTAATCAATCATCACATTATTTTTCCAGAACATTTTTCTGGCAGCCATATAGTTTCTCTTGCCGATATTAAAAAATCCTTTTTGATCCAGCACCTGGGAGCCTCCGACAACGACAACCCTCATCCGTTGTTTCTTTGCGCCCAGTTTATAAGCGGATTTAAAAAGATTAGGGATTCCGCTATCAGCAAACATATTAGGATTCTTCTGGGCTTTCGATGGATCCAGGGTGGAATCAGGCAGCATAAAATGGAGCAACCCGCCAACCCTCACGACTGAATCATAAACCGCAATCCCGATACAAGATCCAAGAGAATAGGTAATCAGGATCGATTCAGGGTCATTGCTCACCTTCATGTCCGAAACGCCGACAACTAAATTCACAAGAGCATCCCTTTCCTTCTCGTGCAAGACATTCAATGGATCTGGGCAATCTCAAAAACGCCCGAGATATCCAGAATAAGCCCCACTCTGCCATCGCCCATGATAGCGCCGCCTGCAATACCCTTGGTATGCTTCAGGCTTTCGCCGAGGCTCTTAATAACCACTTCTTCTTTTCCCAGAAGTTCGTCGAGAAGTAGACACCTCTGCTCACCGTCGTACTCAACGGCAACCACCAAACCGTCCCAAGGATTGCCTGAATCCCCATCAATACCGAAGATCCGATCAAGTCTAATCAAGGGGATCAATCTGTCTCTCGATAAAATGAGTTCACCTTTCCCTTCCACGGTCGAATATTGATCTCTGTCTGGACGGAATGATTCCAATATTGCAAGGGCCGGAATAATATATTTTTCCTCACCGACTCTGACCACCATGCCTTCAATTATCGCCAGGGTAAGGGGAAGACTGATCACAAAGGTAGAACCATGGCCTTTCACGGAATTTATTTCAACACGCCCCCTCAATTTCTCTATGGCCTTTTTAACAACATCCATACCAACCCCACGACCGGAAATATCGGTAACTTTTTTTGCCGTGGAAAACCCGGGTTGAAAAATCAGGTTAAAGATCTCCGTATCACTGAGCTTGTCCTCCGCAGTGATCAGGCCGCTTAAACGGGCCTTCTCCAAGATCCCCTCTTTATCCAGACCGCGGCCGTCATCCCGTATTTCTATAATAATGTTACCACCCCTGTGGTATGCCGTTAAATGAATGGTGCCTTTTCTGTCTTTACCTCCCGTTTCCCTTTCTTCAGGCTTCTCAAGGCCGTGATCCACGGCATTGCGAATCATGTGGACCATGGGCTCATAGAGTTCATCAACCACGTTGCGGTCTATTTCCGTATCCTCGCCGGACATTTCCAGGGCCACTTTTTTCCCGGAATTTTTTGCCAGATCCCTCACCAGCCTCACCATTTTCTGGAAGGTGCTCTTAATAGGAACCATTCTCAGTGACATGGCCGTTTTCTGCAGGCCGGATGTAATCTGATTGAGTTGATTCAAGTTGTGATAAAGCTTCTGGTCATTTGCCCTTAAGACCCATTGATTTTGTCTCAGCATCGCCTGATTAATGACCAACTCTCCTGTCAAATCGATCAGACTGTCGAGTTTCTTCGTATCCACCTTGACCTGAAGGTCCACATGTCGCTTGTTGAATTTCTTCTGATCTCGCAGGGCGGATATGACTTCCCCGGGTTTCGTCTTCTTTTCCTCAACCAGGATCTCACCGATTTTCCTGTGGGGTTCTTCTTTTTGCCTTTCAAGGCCGTCCTTCAGATCATCGGGTGCAACGCCCCCCCTCTCGAGAAGAATTTCGCCGATAGGTTTATCTGCCAACTTTTCCGACAGAGAATTCATCTCGGCTATTCTTTCCACCAAGGGCGCGATGTCAATGCCGTTATCCAGGGAGGCGCCGTTTTCAAGCCCCTCCTGGACGCCTTCGATCATCCTCTTGAGCATATCAACCGATTCGAGAATAATGTCGATGATGGCCCCCT
>CAYNYM010000563.1:0-2760 GCA_964401325.1 uncultured Desulfobacteraceae bacterium
AGCACTCCTTGGTTTTCTCGGCTCGGCCTACTTCTATCCTTACGCCGTCATGCAATTACCCGCGGGCCTCCTTTCCGATTCCTGGGGGCCCCGCAAAACCATCACCCTTTTCTTCTGTGTGGCATTTGTCGGGTCCCTGCTGCTTGGTCTCGCCCCCACCCCTTTCCTGGCCATCGTCGGGAGGACTCTTGTGGGCCTCGGAGTGGCCATGCTCTTTGTCCCCACCATGAAGGTCCTGGCTGAGTGGTTTCGAATTCGTGAATTCGCGATGATGACCGGTATCCTTGTCGGTATGGGCGGCGTCGGGTCCCTTTTCGCAGCCACCCCCCTGGCCCTGCTCAGTTCCTGGATCGGGTGGCGTCTCTCCTTTGTATCCGTGGGGATTCTCACCCTGATTCTGGGTGCCCTGGTATGGATCGTGGTGCGGGATCGTCCCTCCGACAAGGGTTGGCCCTCCCCGGCCGAAGACACCCGAAGGGATGCACCGGGCATTGGTCTCATGGACGGCGTCAAGATGGTTCTTTCTTCCCGTGCCTTCTGGCCGGTGGCCGTGTGGTTCTTTTTCGACTGTGCCGTCTTTTTCGCCTTCGGGGGGCTCTGGGGTGGCCCCTACCTCATGGAAATCTGCGGGCTTACCAAGACCCAGGCCGGGCAAATTCTTTCCATGCTTGCAGTCGGTATGATCATCGGCAGTCCCTTTCTCAGCTTTCTTTCCAACAATGTCTTCAAAGGCAGAAAACCCGTCCTTATCCTGTCGAGTTCAATCACGTTGATTCTCACGGCGATTCTTGCCTTCCTGACAGATCGGATTCCCGTCTCCGGCCTTTATTTCCTGTGTCTGGGATTCGGAATCTTTGCAAGCGCCATTGTGGCCGTCGGATTCACCACAACCAAGGAACTTTTTCCCGTACGGATCGCGGGCACGGCCACGGGACTTGTCAATCTGTTTCCCTTCCTGGGAGGAGCCGTCTTCCAACCCCTCCTGGGATATGCCCTGCAAAGCCACGGTCGGGTGGACGGGATGTTCACTCTTGCGGGATACAGACAGGCCTTTCTGCTCCTCTTCTTCTGCGGGATCGTCTCGTTTTTGGCCTCCCAGTGCCTGAAGGAAACCATGAAGAGAGAGGAATCGGATAATGTGTTGCCCGCGGCCGGGTCCGAAGCAGGTGTCTGAAAACCGATTGCAAAGACAAAAAAAGCCGAAAACGAACACCGATTGTCGAGCACTCGGAGCCGGATACCTTGACACGGAATGTCTTTTGACCCAATATTTTATAAATACGGTAAAACTCCCACGCGTTTTGGATTGACCTGGAAAGGACAATTCGATGAAAAGGCCGACAAAGTACTGCCCACAGGGCTCCCCCCAGGGCGTGTATCGTTCCGCCGGGAGCCTGATGATCCGCGCACACCAGACCCTGCCCTTGGTTAAGCAGCCATTCACATAGACCCCACTTCGAGCGGCCCCGTACTATCGGAATCCTGAGTCTCCGGCACTATCGAATTTTACGGTCCCACGCCAGACTTCACGACGTGACCGTGGCGCTAAAACGTCACGAGGCCTAATAAGCCCCATGATATGCGGTCCAGGGATCGCATTTCGGAATGGCAGGATGACCGAGTTACCTTACCGACAACGTTTTCATTTTCTAAGGAGGCTGATATGTCCGCGAAAAAACGGTCCTCAGGAACCTGTATTTTAATCCTTTGTCTTGTTGTAACTGTTCAGGTTGTTTAGGCTAAGGATATGAAATAGGACAGGCGGAAATGTTGGTGCCATAAAGAAAGGCAGGGCATTTTCGCCCTGCCTTCGCGCTCATTCAGGACGGAAAGATTTTCCCAAGGCACCCGGTGGCGAACCGCTCAGGAAAGAAATCAGACGTCGAAGGAAAGGGGATACCCTCTCAGCCCCGGTGCCGGAGCCTTTCTGGGCGGCATACATAAGCAGAAGGGTGAAAATCATGAGCGGAAAGGGGGCCACCTGGAAGACCTGGGCAGGGACCGAGGGCCACCAGCCCTGAAACTGAATACCCATGACCTGGAGAAAGGAAAACAGGTAGGCGCCGAAAGCGACCTTGGCAGGATGCCAACCGCCGAAGATGACGATAGCAAGCGCAATCCAGCCGGTTCCTTCGGCCCCCTGGGGCCGCCCCCAGCCGGATTTGGTGCAGAGTGAAAAGGTGGCCCCTGCAACGCCCACCATCAATCCGCCGAGAACGGTATACCACATCTGGACTCTGCGGCTGTCGGTCCCCCTGGCATAGGCGGCGGCCGGATGCTCCCCGACCGCCCTGAGCCGGAGACCCTTGGGTGTCCGGTACATATACCACCAGCACAAGGCGATCATCAGCATACTCAGGTAGATAATCACAGCGTGATGGAAAAAAATCGTCCCTAGAAAGGGGATTTCGCGCAGTCCGGGAATCGGCCAGGGGCTCATCTGGGGACCGTATTGCCTGGCATAGGGGTTGCCGAAAAAATAGGCTAGATCCCGGGCCGTGAGTGTCAGGACAAACCCCACCGCTACCTGGGACTGCCCCAGGTAGATGCTGAAGAGGCCCACCACGGCGGCCACCAGTGCCCCGGCAACCGCACCGCCTGCGAACCCGAGCATGACGCTCTTGGTCTCAAAAGCAACGACAAAGGCGACCATGGCGCTCAACAGGATGGACCCGTCCAGGGACAGGTTGATGACCCCGGCCTTTTCCGAAATGGTCTCCCCCAGTGCGGCGATGACGATGGGCGCGGCCCCGGCTACGA
>CAYNYM010000564.1:0-2757 GCA_964401325.1 uncultured Desulfobacteraceae bacterium
CTATGCGGCAAGGACTGCGAACATTACGGAAGAGCAGCGCGCCGAACTGGATAAGCTCCATCAAAAATTCTATGATAAGACCGCCCAGACGAGAAACGACCTCTGGGCCAAAAGGGGTCAAATGCGCACCCTGATGGGCACCTCCAACCCGGATGAGACCCAGGTCATGGCCCTTCAGAAGGAAATCCATGATCTCATGGGAAAAGTGGCCGAGGCGAGAATCAAATATCAGCTCGAGGCCCGCAAGATCAACCCGGACGCCCGCCTGGGCTGGGGACACGGCAAAGGCGGTTACGGTCGCCACATGAGAGGTGGCGGCTCGGGATATGGTCCCAATGGCCCCAACCGGGACGGAAAAGGCTATGGCCGCTGCGGGGGTCCCGGCTCTATGAGGGGCGGATACGGCCAGGGAAACTGCTGGAATTAAATCATCCTATTTGAAAAGGGCGGATACCATCCGCCCTCTTTTTTTATGTAAACGGCGTTATTGCAAATCGCCCGAGGTAAACCATTTTAGTCCCGGAATTTTTTCAAAATGTTGATCCAGGGTCCACAGGGGTGTCCCATGTTCCAGGCAGACCGAGGCAATCAGGATATCCATGGGAGGGATGGTCGCCCCCTTTTTTCGTAAAGACGCATCCAGGGTTCCGGCCGCTTCCCAGGTGCTTTCATCGAACTTCACCCGGATCAGGGCATCAAAGAGTGGAAGAACCCTCTTTTGTTCCGACATACGGAGTCCTCTCCTGATTTCAAAGACAATGGGCCCGCAGGTACACACCCGATCTTCGTTGATTAGTTTCCTGGTCAGCTGCAAAATCTCAGGACTCCTACCCCGAAAGGCGTCAATCCAAATGGAGGTATCGAGCATCACCACTTCCATGTCAGGCGCGCCCATTACCCTTTTCCCATATCATCGAGCCATTGGGCCCTTTTCAGGTCCGATTCGTTGCCTTTCTGACGCACCTTTTCATCAAAATCGATTTTCCCTAAAATTTCCGAAAATTGTCTCAGTTTTCCCCTTCTGATCTGTTCCTTGACCGCTTGCGCAACGGCAGCGGTCTTGGTTTTCGAATCCGTATATTTGAGTAATTCCCTGACCAAGGACTCATCCAATGTCACCGTTGTCCTCATGGCTTCTCCTCTCACAAGAATGCAATGATATTTTGTGTTATAATATTCACAATGTCAACGCTAATTTTTGTGATTAGCATCCAAAAGGGTCACTGAAAGGCAAAATGTTCGTCTTTTTTGGAAGAGGAGATTGTTGATTTCAGTCAAGTATAAACCCGCATCATCTTCCTGCCACAGCTTCTTCCGGAGGACTCTTTCAAAAAAACAAGGGGGAACCCTCATCATCAAAGAGAATTCCCCCTTCGCCAATAAACTCCGGCATCCCCTGAGTCTACGATTTCTCAGGGCCTCATATGCTACCCGTCACGGGCAAATGCACCGCGGACACGTACACATCAGCATGAGCTTTCTTGCATCCAGGATCGTGATGATGCCGTCCCCATCGATATCCGCCTTCGGGAAGACGCTTGCGGGCTGATTACTGGTACAGATTGATGACTGCCACGTCATGGCAATCGATGTGGCCGTCCAGAATAAATTTTCATATTGTTCGTGTCGTAACGGTCGCTTTTCTCGGCACCCTAGAGATCTCCACGGACCCAGGTCTTCTGTTTGAATCTCACGACAAAATAGACGACCGATAAAATAAAGGCGGGGAGGTAGAGCCACCAGGCAAAGGGATTGGGGATCCCGGTATGGGACACGTCCCCGGGCAGGCGGAGGATGTTCTTCCAGTCCCAGCAAAAGGCCACGATCATCAGGAGCCCGCAGCCCAGTTCGACGACCCAGTCGAACCAGCGCCAGTTAAAGGTGGCGCCCCGTTCATCGCAGAAAAAAAGGAGGGACCCGGCCGCGGTCATGGTGATCGCGATCAACACCGGGGTAATCACCGGGCCGACCCAGGGAAGGGGGATAAAGAAGAGGAGGTCCCAGGTCATGAGGCCCTCGGGCCATCCGACCATGACCCGCAACCAGATGTAGTAAAAGATGTCCCAGATCCCGAAACCGGTCATGAAAAGGCAGAATTTCTGAAGGGGATTCTTCCCGGCCGCACACCCTACGGCCACGAGCATGAGGATCGTTGCGATCTCCCGGCCGAATTCGATCGGCATGAGGTGATCCGCGAGGAATCGGCCGCCCTGCCGGGCCATGGCAATGGGAAAGGAAAAGGTGCCGCCAAAATAGATCTCCCGGAGGTAGACCACCACCGAACTCTCGACCCAGGCAAAGGCAATACCGAACACCATGACCCATATCCATCGTCTCAGGGCCTCTCGGGGAACCTGACGTAAATTTTTTTCAGGAGTGTCGGAAAATCGTGCCATGATGATAGGGTTCAAGATCAGTAATGGTCGAAGGGATCGTGACTGATTTCGGCGGGGCGATTTGCCCCGCCGAAGCCTCGGCGTAGGCGGGTCCGTGGTCGATGATTGTTTTTCTCTTGTCAGGTGGCGCACAGGCCGCCATGGAACTAGAACTTCACGATTTTTTCCAGAATTTTTCTGTAGGCCTCGTTGAGGTCCCCGTCTTCCTTTGCCGCCAACTCGGCCAGTCGACCGGTGTCCCCGAAAACGACCATCCTCGGGTCCATGGGAATCGAGCCGAGCATGGGAACATGCATCGCTTCGGACATCCTTGCCCCGCCACCGGAACCGAAGATGTCGATCTTTTCATTGCAATGGGGGC
>CAYNYM010000565.1:0-2733 GCA_964401325.1 uncultured Desulfobacteraceae bacterium
CATCCCGCCCGGCATTCCGGGCATCCCTCCGGGCATGGCAAACTTCTGATATCCTTTGGGAAGCTCAAAGAGATGATCGGACACACTGCCGGTTTCGATGTTCTCAAGGAGCATGTATCCGTTGTCGTCCTGCACCTTGACCGGGAAGGGAATTTTTTTGGAGACCCAGTAGTAGAGCGTATGGCCTTCTTCTTTGAGTTCATATTTTGTGCAGGAATAGCCTGAGACGGTTTCCTTTCCTACCTTCTTGGCTGCCTTTTCTAGGTTCGGCGTCCATTCCTGCATCCTGCCCTGCCCGGCTCCCTGCATCGGTTGCTCCATGTACATCTTCTGCCTGTCCATGAGGATCCACATGACACCCTTGTCGGGCCTGATGATGGTCACGGCCTGGGCCATTTCCATTCTCATCAGACCGTCTTTCATGAACATCTTGCCCTTGCCGGGCATGTCTGCAGGGTCGCTGGATTTGGAGATGAAATCGGAGGAAAAGCCGGATGCGGCGGCAGTGCCTGAAAACAAGACAAAGAAAAAGATCCCACCCAGGGCCAGGATCAAACCATTAAACCATTTAGATTTGTGCACTTTTCAACCTCCCTTGATAATTGGAAAATCAGTGTCTGAGAATGATCATGCTCTTGAGCATGGGTACTCGATAAGAAGGAAAACGGATAAAACCATTCATACCGAAAAAACGGCCGGGGTGTCAAATTGTTTGTCTTTGGGCGAAAATAGGGATCGGCAAATACAATTTGGTTGACAAATCAGGCCGAAAACTACAAGAGTGTGTTCCCGTTACCTGGATAACCGTCTGTATTTTAAATTTTGCAGGGACCCGGAAGCCTTGAACACGAAGCCGAAGTCACCTTTTACACAAGTCATCTTTTGCCTGCCCGCCCTTGTCACCGCCGGGGCGATATTCTACGTGTCTTCCCTGGAGCAGATAGAGCTTCCTCTGGGGGGCATCTCCTTCAATGATCTCCTGTTTCATTTTGCCGCCTATTTTTTCTTCGGCCTGACCCTTTTTGCCGCGGCCCATCCCTGGCACGACAGGACCTCCTATCCCCTGCGAACCTACGCCCTCCTCATCTCAATCGGCATCGTCTATGCCCTCTCCGACGAGATCCATCAGTCTTTTGTCCCGCATCGATCCTGCACGGCGGCCGATTTTGCGGCCGATTCCATGGGCGTCATTCTCGCACAGGTGAGCGGATGGATATGGATCAGGAGGAAGGATCTTCGCTGAGGGAATACCACCCGCAGTAGAGCCCCGCGTCGGGACAGGAACCGGGTGCAAAGAGTCCGGTTTCCCGGTCGATCACCATCTTCATGGGGAAATGCGCGGCAATAATTCCGAAAAATGACAAAAACCAATCTAGGGTCTTTTACGGCGGGAAATAAGGGGTTCACCCGATGGTCATCCAGGCGGTCCCGGGGGTATCTTGAGCGAAGGTGTGGCCGTCGTTCAAGGCGATTCTAACGGTCTTGCTTTATTGAGAACCAAATTATCGAAACAGGTGAAACCCCGATGACAAGATTTGATGAATTGGTGAAAATTTTTGGCGAAGACAACTATAGGATCCGTTACATCGAAGCCAAGATGCACAACACCTGCATAAGATGCGGCAAACCGGCAAAGGAATTCAGTGACGCGTCGGCCCGTCTCGAGTACAGAATTTCGGCACTCTGTCAGAGATGTCAGGACCATTTCTATAATGGGAAATAGGGAAGAGGGCCAAAACCCCCCGCCTTCAGTTGCCTATCAGGATATCCCGGATATTTCCAGATACAACCAGCAAGGTCTCAGATGCAACGCAGCACATGAGGCCTTGATGGGTGGATCAGGGAGGGAACCCGAATCGGCGAGGCAGGTATCAGGGCCCTGTGCTATCTCTCGTTTCAAGTTCTCTCCCTTCCAGTGACTTGATTTCATCCCGAAAACGGGCCGCATCTTCAAACTCGAGTTCCTTGGCCGCCTCGAGCATTTTTTTGCGAAGATCCTTGATCATCTGCCGGAGCCCTTCAGGTGTGAGATACGCGGCCTCTTCCTCGGCAACGCCCGGCACCGGCACATAATCCGCTTCATAGGGAGAAGACAGGATATCGTCGATGGACTTCTGAATGGAGACCGGCGTGATGTGGTTTTCCAGGTTGTATTCACGCTGTATTTGACGACGGCGGTCGCACTCCTCGATGGCCCGGGACATGGAACCGGTCATGCGATCGGCATAGAGGATCACCGTGCCCTCGACATTCCTGGCGGCCCTGCCGCAGGTCTGGATGAGGGATCGGTCCGATCGCAAAAATCCCTCCTTGTCAGCGTCCAGGATGGCCACCAGGGACACCTCGGGCAGGTCCAGGCCTTCCCGGAGGAGATTGATTCCCACCAGGACGTCGAAGGTCCCCAGGCGCAGGTCCTTGACGATCTCCATCCGCTGGATGGTCTTGATGTCGGAATGAAGGTAGCGGACCCTCACCCCCAGTTCCGAGTAATAATCGGTGAGGTCTTCGGCCATGTTTTTGGTCAGCGTGGTGACGAGGACCCTCGCATTCATGGACACCCGCTCCCTGATCCTCGCCAGGAGGTCATCGACCTGGTTGGTGGCGGGACGTACGATGATTTCAGGATCCATGAGTCCCGTCGGCCTGATGATCTGTTCCGCGATCCTGTCCGCATGCTCAAGTTCATAGGGACCCGGCGTGGCGGAGAGATAAACGATCTGCCGGACCCGTTCC
>CAYNYM010000566.1:0-2727 GCA_964401325.1 uncultured Desulfobacteraceae bacterium
AATTTAAGCACCATTTTTCATCGAAACACGAAAAACGACCGAAGGTCATCCGGGGATTGGATGGCGTATACTCCCTGAAACGCCTTTCGGAAGCAATCTGAAGTACAGGCATAGCCTCATTCTTAGTGAAGACGTGGGATCTTTCGAGGTTCATGGTTTCACTCCGTCCTTTAATCATATTGTCCAGTAGTTTCTCCCACCTGATAGACTGAATTTCTTTTCGCTAATATCGAAATGCACATCACGATGGCAAAGTAGTCAACGATTAATGCTTATGGGGGAATTGGATAACTGCATTATCTTCCAGTATTCTTTATTCGCCTGTCCCGATTTACTAATTTACTGATATGGAACGTGAATGACCGGGGCATAGCGGTTGTCGGTTAGGACACGCCTTCAAACAAATCCTTGGCATGATAGGAGCTCCGCACAAAGGGGCCGCTGGCGATCGCCGAAAACCCCATGGCGAGGGCCATGAGGCGGAACGCCTCAAATTCTTCAGGCGGCACATAGCGTTCAATGGGCAGGTGGTCGTTGGAGGGGCTCAGATACTGGCCCAGGGTGAGGATGCGGCAGCCGGCGTCGAGGAGATGCCCGAAGGTCTCCTTCAGCTCGTCGGGTCTTTCCCCCAGACCCAGCATGAGCCCGGATTTGATGGGCATGGAGGCATCGATGGTTTTGACCTCCCGGAGGAGGTCAAGGGAGCGTTGGTACCCGGCCTGGGGCCGGGCTACGGGATACAGGCGGAAAACGGTCTCAATATTGTGGTTGAGGACATCCGGCCGGGCCGCGACGACCGTGCGCAGGGCGTCCCGGTTGCCCTGAAAATCCGGAATCAGGACCTCGATCTTTACCTTCGGCATTCTTTTGCGGACCTCATGCACGGTTTCGGCAAAAAAACCCGCGCCCCCGTCTGGGACATCGTCCCGGGTGACGGAGGTTACGACCACGTATTCGAGTCCGAGGCCTTCAACGGCCTTGGCCACGCGTTCGGGTTCTTCGGGATCGGGCAGTGAGAGAGGGCCGTGCCGGACGGCGCAGAAGCGGCAGTTGCGGGTGCAGCGATCGCCAAGGATCATGAAGGTGGCGGTGCCGCTGGAGAAGCACTCCCCGAGGTTGGGGCACAGGGCCTCTTCGCACACCGTGTGAAGACGGCCCGATTTGAGGGTGTTTCGGACCTTCTGGTATACGGCCCCGGCTGGGATTTTTCGTTTGAGCCAGGGAGGTTTCTGTGATCTTTTTTTCTTTTCCGGCGTCATATTCATCCTGTTATGCTGTAGTCCTTTTTGTCTCAGGCCCTTGGAGGCCAAAGGGGTCATGCGGCCAGATCTTGAGGCAACTCCTTCAAACGCCACCTAGCAGACACTGAATGTCCTCCGGGTCGGTCTTTTGAAGTTTCAGGTGAAGGATTTTTTCCATATGGACGGAGAGGGATTGCCTCACCTCTTCCATGGGGACTTCTTGTCCCAGTTCCCGCCTCAGGGAGGTCATCTGAATGCCGGCGAGCCCGCAGGGATTGACCCAGGCAAAGGGATCGAGGTCCGTGTTCACATTAAAGGCCAGTCCGTGGAAGGAAATCCCGTGGCGGACGGCGATGCCGATGCTTCCCAATTTCTGCATGCCTACCCATACGCCCCGATTCAGATCGTTTCGTTCGGCCCTCACACCCCTGTCGGCCGCGGCCCGGATCATGACCTCTTCAAGGGCCGTGACATAGTCCCTGACGCCCAGCCTGGCCTTTCTCATGTCCACGATCGGATAGACCACGAACTGTCCCGGGCCGTGGTAAGTGATATCCCCCCCCCGTTCTATGTGGACCACATCGATGCCCTGGGACTCGAGAAAGGCATCCGGCACCTTGAGGTTGTCACGGCCGCCTCTTCGACCGAGGGTGAAGACCGGGGGGTGTTCCAGAAAGAGTATGGCATCCTTTTCCAGGATACCGTCCTTCCTGGCGGCGACCAAGCGGGTTTGAAGGGACCAGGCCTCCGCATAGGGGACAACACCCAGTTCAAAAAAATGTACGGATCTGCGTTGAGATTTAGATTTTTTGGCTTTGACACTCATTTGATATTTGAGCTTTGGCCTTTGAAATTGAATGCAGGGAACCCCCCATCCGGCATTATCCCACCAGGCAGGGTTTCCTGGCCGCCGTCGTCTCGTCGAGCCTTTGCAGTTTGGTTTTTGTCGGGGCCCTGCTCAGCAGTTCGCCGTTTTCCTCGGCCTCTTTGGCAATGGCCTTGAAGGATTCGATGAAGAGATCCAGATCTTCTTTGCATTCCGACTCCGTGGGTTCGATCATGATGGCGCCGTCCACGACCAGTGGAAAATAGACCGTCGGGGGATGAAATCCGTAATCCATCAACCGCTTGGCCATGTCCAGGGTCATTATTTTGTGGGCCTTCTGGTTTTTGTCCGAGAACACGCACTCGTGCATGCAGGGCCGGTCATAGGCCAGATGAAGGGTGCCTTTGAGATTTTCCTTGATGTAATTGGCATTGAGAACCGCCAGTTGGCTCGACCTTTTAA
Source organism: uncultured Desulfobacteraceae bacterium (assembly GCA_964401325.1). Lineage (GTDB taxonomy): Bacteria > Desulfobacterota > DSM-4660 > Desulfatiglandales > HGW-15 > CAYNYM01. The sequence continues at coordinate 2,530 of CAYNYM010000566.1, forward strand.
GGTCCCTGGGGCCCAGGCTCAGGATGTAGCTGTAGGCCTTGATCATGACCCCCACGTTTCCATGAAAGGCCTGGACCTTGCCGATGGATTCCGGAAAATCGTAGGAGAGTAAGTATGTACCGTTTTCTTCCATTACGCGGGGGACGGGCAGGAAGGGCGCAAGATGACTTTTCACGGCCACGGGACCTGATCCCGGTC
>CAYNYM010000567.1:0-2717 GCA_964401325.1 uncultured Desulfobacteraceae bacterium
GATGGGAAGATTGAGGATATCGCCGATCCTCAGGGCCATCCATTCGGTGGGAAGCCTCACATCCACAATAATGGGTGCGGTGCCTTCCTGCATTTGTCCGTAAAGGTCTTGAGGGGTAACAAGGGCGACCCTTTCCTGCAAAAGCCCGCCCTTGCCCCAGGCCTCCATACCCCCTTCGAGATAGCCCGCGGGGCTGTCATAGCCGATCCGGTGGAGGCGGTAGGTCGCCTCGGCGACCTCGGTCTCGGAACCGATCAAGATAAAGGGCTCTCCCCAGGGGATCATGATGCCGGTCCAGGTTTCAAACCGGCCCCGGATACCGATGTTGAGGGATTGAGGGACGTGGCCCTCGGCAAATGCCCCGGCATCCCGAACATCGATCAGCCAGGCGCCCTTTTTCGCTTCCGCCTCAACCTGCTGAGGCGTCAGGACCGGAGGCATCTTCTGTGCCCAGTCAACGGATTTTGGGCCCTCCCGGTTCATGACGGCATTGTGTGCGAAGTACCGGGGCGGTTCCCGAAGGCCGTCTATGACGGCCATGACAAAGGAATTGAGGTCCTTGTGTTGAAAATAGGGATTCACTTTTTTCTGCACCCCGAAGGTGGAAACCGGGGCGTCGCTCAGATGCACCCCGCACAGCGAGCCGGCCCCATGGGCGGGGTAGAGTCTGGTCTCATCCGGGACCTTGGAAAGTTTTTCGTTCCAGGTCTTAAAGAGCATGGCGGCCAGTTGGGCCGAGGAGTAGGCCCCCTCCATGAGGTCCGGGCGACCCACACTGCCGATAAAAAGCGTATCCCCGGTCAGGACCATTTTGGGGTCTTCCGCCTTTGCAGGATGGTGGACGTAAAGGACCGAACCGTCAGGCGTATGCCCGGGAGTTGTTCTGACCACGGTCCGCACGTTTCCAAAGAGGATTTCACTGCCCTCATCCACCTCCGTGTGCCTGTATTTTGCGCCGATTTTTTTATTGACGATGATTTCGGCCCCGGTCGCCTCCATCAATTCGATATGGCCGGCAACAAAATCGGCGTGGGAATGGGTGAGGTAGACGCGTGTGACCTTGAGACCAAGTGCTTTGGCATCCTTCAGGTAACGGTCGATATCCCGAGCGGGATCCACGATCAGGGCCTCACCCCCGCTCCCGATAAGGTAGGAATAATGAGAAAGCACGGCCAGATCGTACTGCCTGAAAATGAAATCCGGCAGGGTTTCCTTTTCCTGCACCTGGAGGTTCGCGGCCTCATCGCCGTGGGAGGCGGCCTCTGCATCCCCCTTGATTTCTGCTGCCAGGGCGCAGGGAAGGCTATAAAGGAGAACAAGGATTAAGAGCAGGATGGGTATAAGTGCTTTTTCTTTCATTGATAAACTCCCTCCATGAAGAAATGGTCTCCAATCAGGCTTGGTAAATTTTGATCTTTTCCTCCTGCCCTTGCCATGCCGGGCTATGCGATGCCTTCAAGAAATCGCGCCAGGACCGAATTTACGGAACCCGCCTGCTCCACCATGACCATATGCCCCGCGCCGGCGATGATCTCAAGCCGGGAAGAGGGCAGGTTTTCGTGAAGGAATTCGGAGTACTTGACGGGTGTGAGCTTATCCCGTTCACCGCAGAGAATCAGGGCCGGAAGCCGGATGCCCTTCAGTCGTTCACGGATGTCAAAGCGGTCGCAGGCCTTGAAGTCAGAATAGATGATTGCGGGCGGACACTTGCGGATGGCCTGACTGAAGGGTTCCCGGGTTTCCAGGGGGGTATCGAGATGGAATGCCGCCACACCGATGGTCCGGAAGAAGGACTCGGGATTGTTTTCGAGCATCTCGAAGATATCCGGCATGACGCCCAGCTTGGCACCGGTCCCGACAAGGACCGCACCCTTCACATGGGGGGAGGGGTTCAATGCCAGTTCCTGGACAATGGCACCTCCCATGGAGTGACCGACAAGGACAAGGGGCGTATTACGCAAAACCTGATTCACGGCCTTTCGAACCCATTCGGCATAGGCCGAGATCTCCTCTTCGCCGGAGCCCCCGGAGCCCCCGTGTCCCGGAAGTTCCATGAGGTAGACCGCATGCTTTCCCTTAAAAGAATCGGCCTGAGGGGCCCATGCAGAAGCATCTCCTCCGGCCCCGTGGATGAAAAGGAGGGCAGGGGCCTTTTCCGTCCCCTGAATTTCCGGCTCAACGATGTGAATACCCGTTCCGTCAATGTCGATCAGCATCTCTCACTCCAATGTAATATTCAAATCCGACCATCAGCGGCTTTTGCACCGCCGGCATTGGCCACCGCGCCCCCGCCTCGGGGTTATTCAGGGCCCATCCAAGAGTAACGTTCAGGCACAAAGGGGTTTCCAGTTCGGAACGGACCCATTTTCCTTCACCATGAAACCCTTTGGTCATGCCTCAGGTCTCCCCCTATCATGTGATGATGATTTCGTTGAACCACTATTATCCCTGAAGTTATCAGGGGGGTAAAGATGAACCCGCATTTTGTTGCCTTAAGCCTTCAAGATCTCTTCCTTGATCCCGGAGATATCCTGCTTATCAGACATCATCCCGGTTACCTTCTGGAAGCCCTTGGTGTCCCCCAGCATGATACACCCGATGATTCGATTATCGTCGATGACAATCTTCTTGTAGACCTTTTCGTCCTGCACGACCTGCGATTCGAATTTGTTGTCCGCATCGATATCGCCCGCAGAGGCCAGATCGATTCCCACGAC
>CAYNYM010000568.1:0-2708 GCA_964401325.1 uncultured Desulfobacteraceae bacterium
AGGGTTCGGAAACTAATAGCCTTTAGTCTACAGCCTAAACAACCTGAACAGTTACGCCCGTTGAAGCACCGGAAGGTCTCCTTGAGCGCCTGTGCCGGCCCGGGGTGGCCTGGGTCAAGAACAGCGATCTGCCCCCACCCCCGGGGCAAAGGATAACAGGTGAAGAAAGAGGACCGGGTTGCCATAAGCGTTTGGCAAGAGGTCCCCTGTTCTGGTAATATCCCCTGCAAACGGTTTTCGGGGGACCGAGGGCCAGAAACGGTCGGGATGGGTGGTGACAATAAAGGGCTGAATTGAGGCGATACCCATTGCCGGCAGGAAGGAGACGCGTGACGTGAGAAGGCACACCCTGTTGTCTATCGAAGGCGTGGAGAAGACCAAGGAACTGATGCAGGTGGGCCTCGGAAGGAGGAAGGCAGATCTTGCCATCGTCAATGGGACCCTGCTCAATGTCTATACCGGAGAGTTGATGCCGGGCTACTCCATTCTGGTAAAAGGGGCCTGGATCGCGTATGTGGGGGATGACCCGGCGGACGGGATCGGCCTGGACACGCAGGTCCTCGATGCCGGGGGAAAGATTTTGCTCCCGGGTCTTATCGACGGACATACCCATCTTGCCGACTGTCTGTACCATCCCGCCGAGTTTTTGAAATACGCCATGGCGGGCGGCACCACGACGATCATTACGGAGACCATTGAACCCTTTCCCGTAGCGGGCCATGAGGGAGTCCTCGATTTTTTGAACGCCCTGAAGGACCAGCCTGTCAAGGTCTTCGCCACCGCCCCTGCCATGGCCTCCACGAGCAGGGCATCCCGGGGCCTTCCAACCGAAACGCTGAAAAGCCTGCTTGCAAGAGACGAGGTGATCGGGCTCGGGGAATCCTACTGGCAGGCGGTTCTGCAGGAGCCTGACCTTTTCCTGCCCAATTTTCGGGAGACACTCCTTTCCGGGAGAAGGCTGGAAGGACATTCAGCCGGGGCAAAAGGACGGGCCTTGACGGCCTATGTGGCCACGGGCATCTCCTCCTGCCATGAGCCGATTACCGGGGAAGAGGCCTTGGAGCGCTTACGCCTGGGACTGTATGTGATGATAAGAGAGGGCAGTATCAGGCGAGATCTTGACAACCTGTGCGAACTCAAAGATGCCGGCATTGATCTGAGAAGACTCATCCTGGTGACAGACGGCGTGGGCCCAAGCGATCTGCTCAATAAGGGCTATATGGAATATGTGGTCCAAAGGGCGATCGATTGCGGATTTGATCCGATCAACGCCGTCCAGATGGCCACCCTCAACGTGGCGGAGTATTTTCAACTGGACGGGATTGTCGGGGGCCTGGCGCCGGGGAGATATGCGGACGTGCTCATCATGCCGGAGCTTCGTGCACCCAGGCCGGAGACCGTCATCAGCGGGGGAAAGATCATTGCTCAGGACGGGAAACTCCTTGCGTTTCCAAGGAGGCATCCCTTTACCCCCGAGAGCATGCACAGTATTTCCCTCAAGAGACGATTCAAGGCCTCGGACTTTTTCATCAACACGGAAAAGACGACGTCTGCGGTGAATGTGAGAATCATCGATCAGGTCTCGGACCTTGTCACCAGGGAATTTCAGACCACCCTCCCCGTCCTGGACGGAGAGGTCATACCGGATCCTGAGAGGGATATCTTGAAAGTGGCGGCCATCGACAGGCGTTTTGCTCCCGCAAAGACCTGCGTGGGTCTTATTCGGGGCTTTCGTTTGAAGCGGGGTGCCCTGGCCTGCAGTTCGGCCTGGGATACGGCCGATATCATTGTGGTGGGCGAAAACGAAGGCGATATGGCGGGCGCGGTCAACCGAATCGATGAGTTGCAGGGCGGTGCTGTTCTCTTTTCCGAGGGCCGGGTCCTCGTGGAGATTCCCCTGCCCATCCTCGGCCTCATGTCCGATCTGCCCATGCACTCGCTTGCGGAGCGGTTCGAATTGCTGACAAGGACCTTGAAAGAACGGGGTGTTCCCTTTGCCGACCCCCTTAGAACCCTGGTCACGCTCACGGGCGCGGCTATTCCATTTCTTAGGATCTGCGAGCAGGGGTTGGTGGACATCAAGAGCGGGGACATCCTACCCCTGATAATGGCCTAGCCTAACTTTACGTTTTAAGGATAGTCTTTAGTCCAGTATAGAAATCCTGGCCCTCAGGGCCAGGTCACAGTTCAGTGGCTTTGCCATCTGAACGACCCATTTGTTAAAACCAAGGCCTAGTTGTCCCCACAACTTAGCCAAGGAGTAACAAATGAGTCGATTTCGAAAATTAGCACAAACCATATGGTACTGCCAATATCACATTGTATGGGTTCCAAAATACCGATTCAGGATCCTGAGAGACAAAGTCGCTGAAGAAGTTGAAAATTGTATTGGGCCTTCTCTGAACAACAAGGTTGTGAAGTGACCGAACTGAGTGTGCAAGTGGATCATGTTCACCTCTTAGTCCTAGTTCCGCCAAAAGTGTCCATTTCGGGCTACGTCGGGACGTTAAAAGGTAGAACGGCGATTCGAGTCTTCAACAGATTTCGCAAATTGAAAGAAAAACCCTATTGGGGTAATCATTTCTGGGCCAGAGGGTACTGCGTTGATACGGTCGGATTGGACCTAGAAATGATTCGTAAATACGTAAAGTATCAAGAGGCAAGGGAGCGAAAATCTGAAACGCCGAAATATTAGCGTCAAACCGGGG
>CAYNYM010000569.1:0-2703 GCA_964401325.1 uncultured Desulfobacteraceae bacterium
CCCCATAGATGCCCTGAACCCTCTTAGAGGCGGGGCCTGTGCCCACGATCTCGGAGACGATCTCGGGGAGCGGGATCAGGCTGTAAAAGGGCTTTGAGCGTCTGGGTTCCGTCCGGTCGGCCAGTTCTTCTATCCGGTGGAGGACCCCCAGGGTCATGGGTTTTCCGCATTCCGGACAGATGTCATCGATCTGTGCGGATTCCCCGGGATGAAGGCAGATCCCGCACTTCCGATGCCCGTCATAGTGGTATTTCCCTTCCTCGGGGAAAAACTCGATGGTCCCTTCAAAGCCCTCCTGGGTGATCATGGCCTCCCGCACGGGGCCGTAACCCAGTTCGGTGTTGAAGAGATTGGCCTCCCTTCCGAGCTTGGCCGGGGAGTGGGCATCGCTGTTGGAGACCAGGAGGTATCTGTCCAGGGCGGACAAGAGCCGGTTCATGGGCGGATCCGAGCTGAGGCCCGTTTCCAGGGCATGGATATGGGGTGTCAGGTCGTCAAAGCATTCTTCGATCGCGTCGAAACCGGATTTGCTGCCGAAGAGGGAAAACCAGGGGGTCCAGATATGGGCCGGGATGAAAAAGGCCCGATCACTGGCCTCGAGGACGATTTCCAGGAGATCCCGGGAGTCGAGCCCGAGAATGGGCCGGCCGTCGGATTTGAGGTTGCCGATGCGATTGAGCCGGTCATTGAGCCGGATGACGGCATCAAAATCCGGCATCAGGATCAGGTTGTGTACTTTTCTGGTCCTGTCTCCCCGCTTGTAGATGCAACTGATTTCCCCGGAGAGCAGAAAACGGGTGGGAAACCGGCAGGATTCGGGAACATCCTTTTCAACCTCTTTTTTCACTTCGGGGTTGAGTCGGTACAGGCCCTCTTCCGCTTCCACGAGATTTTCCCGGAGTTCCGAAATCCAACCCGCGTGGGTGAAATCTCCGGTGCCCACCAGGGCGATCCCCTTTTTTTGTGCCCAGAGGGAGAGGTGGCGAGGATCCAGATTCCGGGCGGTGGCCCGGGAAAAATGGGAGTGAATGTGCAGATCGGCGATGAATGTCATGTCCGGGATAATTCCTCAATCCGCCTGGGTATGTCAAGCAGATCGTGAATATTTGATTTTAAGACGTTGCGTTCTCCTCGTCCGGTGAGATATTGTCATTACTCTTTAGCCGGTAGAGATGTTTCAACCCTCCAAGGACACGAAGAAAGTCATGAAATGCGTTTTTTCTTTGTGGCAAGAATCTTCATGAAGCGTCAAAAACATCTGAGCATTTTGCATGGAAGCCACCGGCCAGAATCCATGAGAGGCCCTTGTCCCTTGACACCCGGCTCGGGCCTGAAATAAAAAGCCTGTGAGGATAAGAATCGCCCATGCCGTACATCGTCTGCAATCAAAAAAAATCCCGCCCCAAGGTTGGGGTGGACGTCTGTAAAAAATGCCGACGCCGGCGCACCTGCGCAGACTATGCAGACTACCTTCAGCCTTCCCTCTTCCCCAATCTTGAAAAAGGCCCCTTGAGAAAGAGAATCAGGCCCCTGCGAGCGGAATCGGAATTTTCTCCCACACCGTCAACGCAGGAGCAATTGAAACTCATCACGTGGGGTGGCAGCTGAGGGGGTGAATCATCTCGTCCCATGGGCTCATCGGTTCGGCCGGGCGTTTCATGTTTTTTTGATATCAAAGGGTAACAATCCGGCCATGGTGTTATTCAAGGATAAAAAGTGGTCTTACCGGACAGGGAGGAAAGGACATGAAAGAGCGGCTGTCGGCCCTGGTATTGATCATTCTCACGACATGCAGTGCGGCATGGGCCTCCCATGTAAACGAGATCGAGGTACCTGCTTCCCTGGAACCATGGAAGGCCTGGGTGCTTCACGGAGAGGAAAAACGCCTGTGCCCCACCTCCTATGATGATGAAAACGCCTACCGATGCCTCTGGCCTTCGCGCCTCAAATTGAACCTGGATCGCAGGGGAGGGGCTTTCGAACAGCAGTGGCTCGTTTTTGCCAAAGGGTGGGTCCCCCTTCCAGGCGGCAAGGGGATGTGGCCTCAGGAAGTGCGGGTAAACGGGACCGAAGTCTTTGTTTTGGAAAACAAGGGGGTCCCCTGCATTCAAGCGGTCCCTGGAGAGTATGTGATAAGGGGGCGATTTATATGGGAACAGTTACCGGAAATGATCCATGTCCCCCCGGCCGGCGGTCTCCTTGATCTGACCCTGAACGGCAGATTCGTGAAGTTCCCCTTGCGGGAAATGGACGGCCGACTGTGGTTGAAAAAGGGACAGGGGGTTCGAACCCAGGAAGACCGCATGGAGGTGCGCGTCTATCGCCTTTTGATGGACGCGATACCCATGGAGATGACCACACTCCTGAGGGTCAATATTTCGGGTCAGCCCAGGGAGATATCCCTGAAAGGGGGGGTGCTGGAAGGTTTCATCCCCATGAGCATCCAGAGTCCGATTCCGTCCAGAATCGCCAACCACGGAGACCTGATGATCCAGGCACGTCCCGGGCGTTGGGAAATCAGGGTGGTGGCGCGCTCAGAGGCCCCTGTGCCGCGCATCGGTCCCCTTACAACGCCCTATGGGCAGGAGATCTGGGCCTTCCAGTCCCGGAATCATCTCCGGATGGTTAAGATCGAAGGGGTCCCGTCTATTGATCCCAATCAGACGGACAGCCCTCCGCAATGGAGACGGTTTGCGACCTATC
>CAYNYM010000570.1:0-2673 GCA_964401325.1 uncultured Desulfobacteraceae bacterium
TCATGCAGTTTTCCGCTGACAGCCCGCATGAGCTTGGCATAGATGACGTTCTGGTACCAGCGGATGACATCTATTACTTCTCCGAGGTCGGTCGCCTGGTCCAAACTCCCGGCCCCCAACTCGAGATCGGATTCAGGTTCGTCAAACAGGTGGCTTTGAGAATTGAACCATTCGTCCGCCATTTTGCTGTAGATCTGCACACCCCGGCAACATGGATGGTTGCTTAGGATCTCTTCATCGAGTCTCTTTTCGTCCGGTTCATCACCGCCCAGGGAACCAAAATCGATTCCCTCTTCTTCCACCATCTCCTTGAGCAGTTCGAGCGTGGCCTGAAATGTCGCAGTCAATTTCGCCCAAAAGGCCTGGTTTTTTATGTCATAGGTCTCGGGATCGCCCGATCTTTCGTCACTCATCGCGAAATTCAGGCACCGGGACAGCGCTCGCACCACCTGTCGCAGTAATTGAATACGCCCGTGATAAATCTCTTGTCCTGAGCCAACTTCTTGAGTCCTTCTTTGTCCATCTGCCTCGTATCCCCGACGGTTAAGACCGGCCAACCCGGATGATTCAGGGTAATCCGATCGGAAATCGGGAGGGAGGAAAGGGATCGTGTCCTTTCCGAGGTGATTGAACCGCACCTCTGATAGCCTTCATTTAGAGCCTGCGTTTATTTTCTCCGCCAGTATACATAAAATCTCATACATGATTGTCGCCCCGATCAGGGCCGTATTACCGGATGCATCAAAGGGGGGTGAGACCTCGACGACATCTGCACCGACAAGGTTCAACCCTCGCAGGCCACGGATTAATCCCTGCGCCTCGATCGTGGTCAGGCCCCCAATCTCCGGAGTCCCCGTACCGGGAGCGTACGAGGGATCAATGCTGTCAATATCAAAGGAAACATAGGTCGGGCCTTCACCAACGACACGCGTCACCTCCGTAATTACTTTTTCGACTCCAAGTTTATTGAACTCCTCTATATACACCATCCGGATGCCGTGTTTGGGACCAAACTCCCAGCATTCATCGGAGTTTGCGGCACCACGAAGCCCTATTTGAATGGTTCGCTTGGGGTCCAGCAACCCTTCCTCAACGGCCCTTCGAAAAGGTGTCCCATGGCTATATTTAAAATGCATCTCCTCATCACAACAGTCCGTATGAGCATCAATATGAACCAGGCCTACAGGATAGTCTTTGGCAATCGCCCTCATAATCGGCAGAGTAATTGAGTGATCACCACCAGCGCTCAAGGGTACGGTGCCGGATTTATAGAGTTTTTCGTAAAAACGTGTTATGTCGGCATGGCTTGCTACGACATCAAATATTTGGCTGAATTGGACATCCCCGACATCGGCGATCCTGCACAATTCATAGGGGTTTATTCGTGTCACATGGTGGATAGCACGCATCATGCTCGACATGTCTCTTATCTGCCTGGGACCTTGACGCGCGCCCGACCTGGCTTCGACGGCCCCATCATAGGGTACTCCAACAAGGGCAATGTCCAAACCGTTCAAATCAGTTGATAGAGGGGTTCTCATAAACGTGGGGATTCCACAATAACGCGGTTCATTCATAGGATTGTTCATCTTTTCTACCATATTGTTTCCTTATTCTATCTGCAATGCGGATGTTGCGATAGGTGCTGTGGTGTCAAAGCGGGTGGACAAAAATTTAGAGATCGGCCACGTTTCCCATCCTCTAAGCCGCCGTCACCTCAAGGCGTTGATCCTACCCTACTTTGAAAACCTCAGGGTAAGGGCCGTGACCACCCCCCACACGAGATTGAAAAAAACTACGAACAGGGGCGTTAAGAGCCCGATATCCAAGCCGAAATAACCTTTTTTCGCCTTCAAGGGAAAAACGACCAAGAGTTGTACCAGGGTCGGGAACAGGCTCATCAGGGCGCCCTTGCTGAAGGGTTTGGTATTCAGCAGGGGAAGCACGAACAACAGTCCCCAAATACCGCCCCAGACGATCCGCGGATACAGCCAGGCCGGGGTCAAGGTCGGGGCGATGGCAACCCCGAATTCCCTTGTAATCTCAAAATCACCGAATACCCACACCGTTAGACTGTTAGCCAGCGCACCCAGGCAGCCGGCTGCAAAACACACGAGAATTTTTTTCATGGCTACCCCCCAATACACAACCTGAATTCACCGCATCACCTGCAGATCACGCCTTGATGGTGGATCAGGACACGACCTTGCATGAATGGGATTTCACGGGATGCCTCCGTAACCCCCTTGGCCCCCCGCAACGAAGGGATCGTTACACCTCGGGCAGCGGCGCCCCCTGATGGTTTTTCACCCCGGCCGGAAACGATCATAACACGAAAGTCTTCATGCTGCATACCCATGCGATTGCCGAAGCGTCCACCCTGCAAACGATTCTCGTCTCCAAGGCCATTTTCCCTGCTCTCACGGCCCGATTCAGATAAAATGGACCGTCATCCTCGACACCCCCACTGACCCTTTGACAAATGGTTGGCTTTTCCTTATGATGCGCTCTCGTAACAGCGCGTTTTGGCGCAAAAAAAATAGGGAGGTACGAAGATGGCAGAATGTCCTGTATGTGGAGTGGAATTCACGCTGCCTGCCGACGCTGAACAAGGTGAAATCATTACCTGTGATGACTGCGGGTCCGAACTCGAAGTGACCGGTAAGGACAGCG
>CAYNYM010000571.1:0-2653 GCA_964401325.1 uncultured Desulfobacteraceae bacterium
TATGACCATGTGGGGCGTCGGTATGTTGCTGGCCAAACAGGTCGTCAAGGTCCTGCGCATTCCACCGCCCCTGTTCATGCCCATCGTCGGGGTCCTGTGCATCATCGGCTCCTACTCATTGGGTATCAACGTCTGGAATCTTTATCTCATGCTGCCGGTCGGTATCGTCAGCTACTTTCTGACTGAAATGGGGTACCCCATCGCCCCCCTGGTGATCGGGGTTATCCTCGGTCCCATGGCCGACGAAAACCTGCGAAGGGCCCTGATGGTCTCCCAGGGGAGTTTCATGCCCATCTTTCAGCGACCGGTCTCCCTGATCCTGTTCCTGATCATTGTCTGGACCGTGATCAGCCAGTTCCAGTTTTTCAGGAACTTCAAAAACAAAATATTCAGCAAGGTGTTTGGCAAAAAATCCCGCGAACCCAAATTTGAATCCCATGTAAAGGAAGGAGAATAACCCCTTGATCGGCGTATCACCCGCATATTTCATCTCCCGATTCGGCGACCGGTTTACGCCCTCTGATGTCGTGCGGGGTCTGCCCGAGATCGCCGAACTGGGATACCGAGGGTTTCAACCGGAGGTCTTTCACCGGGACATGCTCGATCTCTGGCTGGATGGCGGCGCCCGGCTGGTTCGGGACCGATCCCGGGACCTCGGCCTCGTGCCGACCCAGTTTGTGGCCCATTTTCTAATGAAGGCCTTTGAGAATCCCGAGAGCCTGACCTCGGACCGGGCCGTGGAGGGCATGAAATCGGCCTTGGAGATCGTGGCCCTGTTTGACACGTGTCCAATCATCACCGTTCCTCTGGGCACCTTCGAATCGGGCCATGGTCCCCGGCCGGACAATGATCCGATCCACTGGGCCCGTCTTGGGGACGTCATCGGATCACTCCTGAAACAGGTTGGTCGGTCGGGACACAAACTGGCGCTGGAACTCCCGCCCTCATCGGGGATCGGCGGGATAGACGGTTTCCTGCGGCTCAACGAACAACTCGATTCAGAGGATCTGGGGTTGAACTTTGACACGGGACACGCCTGGGCATCGGGAGAGGACATCTACCAGGTCCCCGGCAGACTCGGTCATCGCATCCTGGGGACGCACCTGTGCGACCATTTCAGGCACGAAAATCTCTCCCTTCGGCCCGGTGCGGGATCCATCGACTGGCCGCGCATGATCGGGGCATTCAAGACGGCCGGCTATACCGGGTCCTATGACCTTGAGATCATCTGCGAACCTGAACACACCCAACGAGAATACCGGGAAGGACGCCTGTTCATCGAAACCATCCTAAACCGGCAAAACACCGATCCAAAGGACTGACGGAGGACGTGCATATGTTAAACATGGCTATCATTACGGGGTTTCTATCCCGGACCAAGGACCGCTTTCACGAGTACAACGAACCCCTTTCTCTGGATCAGAAATTCCAGATGATGACGGAGATCGAAGGCTACGACGGGGTGGAGGTCGTTTATCCCTACGAAGTGAACGATCCCGCCGACACGAGGGCGTTGCTGGAAAAATACGGTTTGAACGTGGCCGCGGTGAACGTGAACGTCAAGGCCGAACCCGAATTCCGGCACGGCGGCTTGACCTCTCACGACAAGGCCATAAGGGACAAGGCTGTGCGATTCATCAAAGAATCCAAAGATTTTGCCGCGGCCCTGGGGGCGGACAAGGTGACGTGCTGCCCGCTCGGCGACGGGTATGAGTTCGCCTTCCAGTATGACTATGCAAAAACCTGGAAATATCTCATCGAAACCTTTGGGGAAGCCGGTTCCTACAAACCGGAAATCCCTCTTTTCATCGAGTATAAACCCAGTGAAACCAGGGGACATTGTTTCGTAGATTCCGCGGCAAAGACCCTGTGCCTGCTCAATGATATCGGCATACGAAACATGGGCGTCACGCTCGATTTCGGGCACTCTATGTACGGCAACGAGAACCCTTCCGAGGCCCTGGTGCTTCTGGCCGAAAGTCCCTATCACTCCTACATCCATATCAACGACAACGACGGCAAATGGGACTGGGACTACTTTTGCGGGACCAAACACTTTCTCGAATATGTGGAATTTCTCTATTACCTGAAAAAATACGGCTACGAGGGCTACCTCACCTCCGATACGTCCCCGACCCGTTGGGACATCAAGGGGACCTTCGAGGCCAACAGCCGGATCTCCAATAAGATCTGGCAAAAGTTGGACCGGATCGACGGGGAGGCCTTCGGCCGATTGATCGCGGGGAGCGATTATCTCAAGACCTGGCAATTCATAGAGGAACATATTTTTTCATTAAAATGAAAACTGGACGTAAAGGAGTGCAAATGGAAACGAACCACAAACCCATGGGCATTGAAGAACTCAAGAACATGGCGGTGACGATCCGCTGCGACATCATCAACATGATCCACACGGCCAATGCCGGGCATCCGGGCGGATCCCTTTCCGCAACCGATGTCGTGACCGCCCTCTACTTTCGGCTCATGAGGCTGGATCCCGAAAACCCCGACTGGCCCGACAGAGACCGTTTTATCCTGTCCAAGGGCCACGCCTGCCCGGTCTGGTATGTTGTTATTGCGAAGGTCGTAGTAATCCAGGCCCTCTTTTTCAGCCCATGCATGCAGCTCGTTCCGGATTTCATTGGATGGGTCC
>CAYNYM010000572.1:0-2653 GCA_964401325.1 uncultured Desulfobacteraceae bacterium
TGGCTCGGTCGCTTTCTGTTCGAAATAGGGATCCGGATCATGGGAAGTGTGACGGGAATCATCGTCGTACTCACCTTTGTAGGGCTTCCGTTTTATATCAATGCCGTGAAAGACGGATTTGAAGGAATCTCCCCCAGACTTGAAAACGTATCCCGCAGCCTGGGGGCCTCCATGACGAGCACCTTTTTCCGTATCACCTTTCCGCTGGCCTGGCGAAGCATGCTCATCGGCATCATCATGTGCAGTGCCCGTGCCATCAGCGAATTCGGTGCGGTCGTCATCGTCGCCTACCACCCGATGATCGCCCCTGTCATGATCTACGAACGCTTTGAGGCCTATGGGTTGAAGTATTCTCAGCCCGTGGCGGTCTGGCTTGTTTTTGTTTGTTTGTCGCTTTTTTTGGCCCTTCGAATCCTGACTCTGCATAGGAAGACGGAGACATGATTTTCATTGAAAACCTTCATATCAATCTTCCGGGTTTCAGCCTTCGTGATATTTCTTTGCACGTAAAGGAGAATGAGTTTTATATTCTCATGGGGCCCACCGGTTCCGGGAAAACGGTCCTGCTGGAAGGTATTTCAGGACTGGTGCCCGTAAGGCAGGGACGAATACTTATCGGCGGCCGGGAAGTGACTGCACTGCCCCCTGAAAAGAGGGGTGTCAGCCTCGTTTACCAGGACCATGCCCTGTTTCCCCATCTCACGGTCCAAGACAACATCCGCTACGGCCTCCGATACCACCCCATCGACAAAAAAGAGGGGCGCAGGCGCCTCCGTCGCCTCGTGGAGAAGCTTGGCATAGCGCACATCCTTAAGCGCCTGCCTCTAAACCTCAGCGGCGGCGAAAAGCAACGCGTTGCCCTGGCTCGAGCCCTCATTGTATCCCCCCAGGTCATCCTTCTGGATGAACCCCTGTCCGCCCTGGACCCGGTATTCAGGGAAGAGATTCGGAATACCCTCAAAAACCTCCAGAGTTCCTCCGACACCACCTTCATGATGGTGACCCACGACTTTGCGGAGGCCCTGGCCCTGGCCGACCGCGCCGCCGTCATCAACAACGGAAAGATAGAGCAAAGCGGATCCATCGATGACATCTTCCTGAGGCCCCGATCCGTTTTTACGGCCGATTTTGTGGGCATGAAAAATATCTTTAAAGGTCAATTCAGGGATAACCGGGTCCTGGTTCAGGATGTCGAAATCATGATTGACCGGAAACTGGATACCAGCAAAGGCCATATTGCCATCCGTCCGGAGGACATCCTTATCGGACCCAAGGTCCTGCGGTCCAAAACGCGAAATACGTTTGAAGGCAGGGTTAAAAACATTATCGACCAGGGCTTCACCTATGAGGTCCACGTCGGGGTCAGGGGGGTGGTATTCAAATCCCTGATCACCAAGAAGGGTCTTTATAAAATGGGGATTCAGGAAGGGGACAATATTCCCATCGCTTTCAAGTCTGCATCGATCCACAGTTTTTAAAAATAAACCTTAAACTCTGCAAAAAAGAAATTTGGATAGGAACCGAATTCGCTTTTTATCTTCGTAAGGCCTGAGGCACTGATCTCGGGACGTTCCCCAAAATTCAGGGTGGATCCAACAAGCAAATCCGCGTTGTCTGAAAGGGAAAGAATGATGGACGGCTGGAGCTGAAGCGAATTGTCGGAAAGAGAATAAATCGCCGCAAACTGTCCGTTGAGAAGGGGCCCAAATTCGTAGGATGCCCGAAAGCCCGCAAGGTGCCGGCCAAGATGCAGAATGGCCCCACGCTCCAGCCGCACGGCGGCCGTGTTGAGGTCAATGGACTCTCCCCCGTCGTTGTAAAGATATTCTATCTCCAGGATCAGGCTGCTTTCAAAGCGTCTCCCCAGGCCGATGACGGCCGTGATATAATCTTCAAAGACATCGCCTCGGAGCGGCGCCTGGAGGGCGGGGCTGTCATGGGCCTGGAAACAGGCGACCTCCGCCCGCACCTCCACGCCTTTGATATCCCCAACCATACCCCCTCCGAGTTGATGTCCGCCGTAAATCTTCCCTCCCTGAAGGGCCAGGTCCCAGCCGTTTATGTTCGTAAAAAAGCGTCCGAGCGCTGAAGATCCGTACCAGCTCGCATCAAAAGTTCGATCCCCGTCCGCATAGTTGCCGGCATCGTCCAGTTCCCGGCCCAGAACTCCCACCAGAGTGATGCCCGAAAAATCCCCCAGAGGGATGTCGGCCCTCAGGGCATCCACTCCGGCCTTATAGTCTCGATCAAACTGATTGGGATCAAAGGGGAGGTAGACATCCAGGGGGTTCCAGAAGTGTGCTTTTCCGAAGGTAATGGCCTGTCGCCCTATGGTCAGATCCATATGATCCAAGGCCAACTTGACATTGACCCGATCCAGCCACAGCAGGGCCCGGGCATCTTCCCGGTTCCACCACGCCGAGGCTTCGTCCATGGCGCGGTAGCGAGTCTTGCCCCCGGCAAGGTTGATGCCGCCGCTTCCCCTCCCTTTTCCGGAACCGGAGAAGTAGGTCACGGCCTGCACCAGATGGACTTCATAGGAAAAATCGTCTCGCGGTCTACCGGTCCCCGTGATGCGAAGAATGGCCTGGAAGTACTCGTCGGTACGGTCGTCACCGTAAAAGGGCTCGAAATCATAGTTCCAAAACAGCGC
>CAYNYM010000573.1:0-2648 GCA_964401325.1 uncultured Desulfobacteraceae bacterium
CGCTCGAAGAGCCGGGGTAGATGTTCCTTCGCGATCCCTCTGCCCTGATCGCGAACGTGAATAACCGTCTCATTGTCCCTTTGGAAGGCCTCCACATGGATCGCTCTTTCCGGGTCACTGTATTTGACGGCGTTGTCCAGGAGGTTCACCACGGCCTGTTCGAGCAGAGGCGGATCAATCGTGGCCGTAATGTCTTCGGGGCAGGAGAGCCCGATCGTGATGCTCTTTTCTTCCGCCCGACCCTCACAAATCTGGACGGCTGTCTGAAGCACCGTCTGGACCCGGCCTTCGGCCAAAAGGATATCCTCTTTTTCCGCCTCCTGTTCGATCCGGGAAAGGCTCATGAGATCTTCGACAATGGCCTCGAGACGATTCACGTGCTTGTGGATGATGCCCAGGAACCGCTCGGTCTCCTCGGGGGTCTTTTCACCGCTGTCCCGGAGGGTCTCGACGAATCCCTTGATCGCGGTGATCGGGGTCTTGATCTCGTGAGACACATTGGCCACAAAATCCTTACGGATATTCTCAAGCTTGTGAAGGCGGGTCACATCGTTCAGTACGATAAGGGCTCCCGCTCTCTCTCCTTTTGCGTCCCGTAAGACCGTGCCGCGCCCACTCAAGACCCTCTCTTCTTCAGAATAGATGAATATGTCCTTTTCAACCGGTACTTCACTGGAAAGGGCCATTTTGACAAATCCCTGCAGGTCCGGATTTCTCACCACCTCCTGGATACTGCGGCCCTGGGCCTCTGCCTTGGGACATTCAAAGATCCTGGCGGCGGCCTCATTCATATTGATCACGCGCTCCTCCGTGTCCACCCCAATGACGCCCTCCACCATGCTGCCGAGGACCGCCTCGAGTTCCCTGCGCTGACGGATAACCGTGGCGATTCGCTCGCTGAGCTGGACGGCCATCTGATTCATGGCCTCGGCAAGTCCTCGCATCTCCTCCGTATCAGGCACGGCCAGACGATGATCCAACGCCCCCCGGGCAAAATTTTTCGCCCCCCTTTTCATCTCCTCCAGGGGTCGACTGATGCGCCGGGAGACCCATAGACTCACGATGGCGGCAAATATCGCGATGAGGAGACCTCCCAGGGCTATCCTGATTTCAATGCCCTTCATGGCCTCGTCTATAGCGATAAACGGAATGGACATGCGGACCACTCCGACCCCTTTTCCATCCCTGACAAGGGGGACCCCCACGTACATCACCTCCTCTCCCAAGGTCCTGCTGTACCTCGTGGATATGCCCACTTCTCCCTTGAGAGCCCTGATCACCTCGGGTCGATCCACGTGGTTATCCATTCTCGACGGGTCTTCGTCGGAATCTCCTACAACCTTGCCGGAGGGGAGAATCACGGTCATTCGTGACGAAACCCTTTCGCCGATTTTTTTGCAAAAAAAATCGATCCCGGGTTTGTCGAGCGGGCTGAGACGTTCAATGATTTGATCTTCAACGAGACGGGCCCTTGCCTCCAGGTCGGCGGCGCTCTGGGAGAGAAAAGACTTCTTTAGCGAAATGGAGGCGAACCAGGTCGCCGCCAGAAGGGACACAAGGGTGATAAAAAGATACGAAGGGTAGAGCTGCCAGAGCAATCTCTTTTTTTTGCCTCTTGTCATAGGGATATTATTCCTTGAACCGGTAGCCCACGCCCCGTACCGTCTCGATGTATTGGTTTTCTGATCCCAGTTTCTTGCGAAGACCCACGATCTGAACATCCACGGATCGGTCGGTCACCGGATAGTCTTCCCCACGCACGGCATTCACAATCTGATATCGAGTAAAGACCCATCCGGGCCTTCTGGACAAATAATTGAGGATCGCAAATTCCGTATAGGTCAGCTGGACGGGATTGCCCCCCACCGTCACCTCCCGGCGCCCCGGGTGAATGACCAGATCATGAATGCGCACCTCCGAGTCCTCTTCAGGCGAATCCTTGACCCTCCTTCGGAGGACCGCCTTGACCCGGGCCACAAGGACTCTCGGACTGAATGGCTTTGTCACATAATCGTCCGCCCCCAGTTCAAGGCCTGTCACCACATCCGCTTCCTCGCCTTTGGCGGTCAGCATGACAATGGGAGTCTCTTTTGTCCCGGCGTCATTTTTTAGCGCCTTGGCCACATCAAGGCCGTCTATACCCGGGAGCATGAGATCCAAGACAACGAGGTCCGGGAGCTCTTTGCGTGCCGTTTCCAGGGCCTCTTCCCCGGATAGGGCGCACAGGACAGGATAACCTTCCCTGGCAAGGTTGAACCTCACCAGTTCTAGGATGTCTTCCTCATCATCGACAACGAGTATACGTTCTTTGACCATAACGAATGATTCCTCTTTTCTCGGCGCAGATGTCTAACAGTCATTAAATTTATTACAAAAATATTAGCATTCAGTTATAGTCAAGTAAATATTTTGTTAGACATGATAATTCACGCTTTTTCATGGCCCGGTACTAATTTTTCGGCTGGAAAAAGCGCTTTCGGCCGGATCGTGAGACGGGGGAAAGATATGAGGTGGGACCTCTCTATGCAAAAGACTCGAGGAGGCCATCACTCTTTAGAGAGGGTAAAGACAAAATTGGAACCGTATCTCTTGCCCTCATAGGCTATTTCTCCGCCGTGTCTTTCCACTATCTCCTTGACCAGATAGAG
>CAYNYM010000574.1:0-2641 GCA_964401325.1 uncultured Desulfobacteraceae bacterium
GGCCCATGATTGCCGATCCCCTGATGCCCAAGAAGGTTTTGGAGGGAAGGGAAGAAGACATCCGCCACTGTGTGGCCTGCAATCTCTGCCTGGCTCGATTGTTTCGGGATGCCCCCATGACCTGCTACATCAATCCCCAGTGCGCCCATGAGCACAAAACCGAGTACATGGATCCCCCGAAGGCCGAAGACCCGAAGAACATCATGGTCGTGGGAGCGGGTCCTGCAGGTCTCGAGTGCGCCTATGTGGCTGCCAGAAGGGGACATGAGGTCCACGTCTATGACAAAAGGGATCAAGCGGGAGGCACTATTTTGGAGGCCTCTAAGGCCCCTTACGGCGACGACGAACTCATGACCTGCATCAACTACCAGTCTACCCAATGTGAAAAGGCGGGCGTCACCTTCCATTTCGGGACTGAAGTCACGGAAGATCTGATTCAGGAAGAACTGCCCGAAAGCGTCATCCTGGCCACGGGGCCGGTTTACTCCAGGCGCGAGGTGCCGGGTTTTGACGCGGAAAACGTGGTCAATGTCCTGGAGGTCATGCGGGGCGAAGCAAAGCTCGGAGCAAACATCGTCATCTGGGGCAACAGAAAACCGGGCATCGGTGCCGCGCTCCATCTGGCCAAGCAGGGTAAGAAGGTCACAATCGTTGGCAGAGAGAAGAGTGCGGGATTCGACGTCAATCCCTCCTTCAAGTGGCGGTATATGATCTATCTCCGGCAGAACGGCGTGAAGGCCTACAATGACAGCGACATCGAAGAAATCGGAGAGGGCGAAATCATCGTCAAGACCCATGACGGGTATCGACTGCCCGTAAAGTGCGACACCATCGTGGTGACCGAGAGGGAAGCCAACAGCAGCCTGAAAAATGTGGTTCAGGGAGAAGGGATCGAACTGTTCGTCATCGGGGATGCATTGGTCCCACGCAACCTATCCAGCGCGGTCCATGACGGCTACCGCATTGGGATGAGGATCTAAGGAGGAGGTTAGACATGGCATTCAATGCGGAAAAGGAAATCAGCAAGTTGTGGTCGAGTCTGCACGGTGCTCAGGGTGAAATCGGGCGCATGTATTTCAGATGGCGACAGGCCGCCCTGGAAATCGCCGGACCGGATGCAAATCCCTTGGACGTGGGACTAAAGGCCGCTGAGGTCATCGGCTCGGAACTGGGCAAGGCCGCCCTTCCCCGGCTGAACTGGTTGAAGGGTGAAGAAGTCTGGCTGCAAAGCCTTGCCGGAGGGATCGCCATGAACTGGAAGACCCAGGGCGCGGCCGTGAAAATTGAAAAGGGAGACAACCCCTTTGAACTCTTTATCAAGTGGGAAAGGTGCCCTTGGCCGACCTTTGCCAAGTCCTATGGTGTCCCCATGGAAGAAGACGTCCTTTGCTGCGACAGGATCCTCCAGAGCATTCTCCCGGATGTCAATGCCTTCTTCAACGTCCATTATAAGATTGAGACCTTGAAGGCCATTCCACGGGGAGAGGGCGTCTGCCTTCGAAGATTATACAAAGAAGAATAAGACATAGGAGAAGAAAAATGGCTGCTCAAGTCGATCCCAATAAGTGCACCATGTGCGGAGGAGTCACTCAGCCCCTGTGTGTAGAAATCTGCCCGGACTCGGCAATCAGGGTGCAGGACACCAGGGTCGTGGTGACCGAATTTCTGTGCGAAGACTGCAACGAATGCGGCGTGATCTGCCCGGATCACGCCATCAGCGTTCCCCTGGAGAAGGTAACATTCTAAAAATCGGCGAAAGGCGAGACAATCCCATGTTTTTTCCGTGCCGCCTTCAGCCTTTGGGCATGGGCATTTCTTAGGCATGTGCCTGTTTGCCACGCTCCCTGATTTTATAGCGCTCTTGTCAGGACATGCCATTTCCAAGGAGACCATGATGAAAATCAATAAGATCGACCACATTTGCATTGCCGTAAGAAACCTGGACGAGGCCCGGAAGCTCTGGGAACCCATCTTGGGCAAATCCGAACCCGATGATTCCTATGTGGATGAACCGGAGAAAATTCGTGTGGCCCGTTACTGGGTGGGAGAAATAGGCTTCGAACTGATGGAGTCCACCACCCCCGATGGGGACGTGGCCAAATTTATAGAGAAAAACGGTGAGGGTATTATGCTCATCAGTTTCAACGTTGACAACACCCGGGAAGCGGTCGGCGACCTCCAGGCAAAGGATTACCCCTTCATTCCTGACAAGGCCGGGGAGGTCGTCAGACCCTTTCGGGACTGTGAATTCGCCTTTCTGCACCCGAAGAAGGTGAACGGGGTACTGCTCGAACTGATTGACTACAAATGGAAGGAAATGGAACCGTAAACGGGTCAAGGCGCAAGGCCTGGGGCAAAGGGCCGAAACCCTTATCAGCATGGTTTGGCCCTCTTGCCTGCGTCCTGTGCCTTCGGTCGTTTATCTCGTAAAAGGGGATCAGGACTCTTATGGGAAAAATATACAGGGACTACGAGGTCTATCTGGTTTACGTGGATCCGGAGAAGTGTGACGGATGCGAGGAATGCGTCAAGTTTTGCCCGGTGGACGTCTTTGATATGACCCACAAGGCCATATCCGCCAGGCCCAACAACTGCCTGGGGTGCCGGACCTGCGAGGCGGTCTGTAAATCCAAGGCCGTCA
>CAYNYM010000575.1:0-2625 GCA_964401325.1 uncultured Desulfobacteraceae bacterium
CGATTTTCTTTCCCCGCATCAAAGACCCTGCCGCATTGTCCGCAATAACCGTGACAGGGATACCGTCTTCCATGAGCTCAAAGGCCGTCAACCTCAACCCCTGCAGCCAGGGCCTTGTCTCATCCGCTATAACACTCACCTTTTTTCCGGCCTCGTGGGCGGCCCGGATAACACCGAGGGCCGTGCCGTACCCCCCGGTGGCCAGGGATCCGGCGTTACAATGGGTCAAGATGGTCGACCCGTCCGGGACAAGCTCCCGGCCAAGTCTGCCCATGCTTTGATTGATTTTGATGTCTTCGGCAAGCAGATTTTCCGATTCCCGCCTCAGGGCCTCGGTTATCTCTTCCACGGGCCGGTCGGCCATCCGATCGGCAAGGAGCACCATCCGGTCCACGGCCCACCGCAGGTTTACCGCGGTCGGTCGCGCGCCGATCATCCTGTCGGCCATTTTTTCGAACCGACGTCTATAGCCCTCATAGGATTGTGCCTTGATAGTCTTTGCGCCCAAGGCCAACCCCATGGAGGCCGCCACACCAATCGCCGGAGCCCCCCGGATCACCATTTTCTTTATGGCCGAGATCACATCGCCGTATCCTCTGCAGGTGTACCACTCGACCTTTCCCGGAATTTTTCTCTGGTCGATCATCCTGACCACTTGCCCTTGCCATTCAATGGTTGGAATCATAAAACAAACCTTTACCCTTTAGGAAACAACCCGGGTTCAGATGACCCGGCCTTGGCCTAAACCCAGAGCACGCTTATCTTACTGGCGTTTCAACGGCCCGTGGCGCAATGGACGAACCGAATAAGGGGAAAACCTTCTGATCATTACATGCCGCTAGTCGATTCTTAATCTCCAGCCATAGGGGTCTTCTTTTTCATTGTACTGGATGGCCACAATCTCATTGTACAGTCTCTGGGAGAGTTCCCCCATTTTCCCGCCCGCGACAATGTAGTCCTTTCCCTTGTAAGTGATCTGGCCGACAGGTGAGATCACGGCCGCCGTACCGGTCCCGAAGGCCTCCTTGAGTCTCCCGTTTTTCGCCGCCTCGGTCACTTCATCGACAGAGAGGGCGCGCTCCGATACCTTCATACCCCAGTCCCGGGTCATATGGAGCACGGAATCCCTTGTGAGGCCCGGGAGGATGCTGCCGTCCAGCGGTGCGGTAATGATTTCATCATCGATGACGAAGACCATGTTCATGGTTCCGACTTCTTCCACATACTTATGCTCTTTCGCATCCAGCCAGAGCACCTGGGTGAAGCCCTTTTTCTTTGCCTCTTCTGCCGCGAAAAGGCTTGCGGCGTAGTTTCCCGCAGTCTTTGTTTCGCCCGTACCCCCTACGGCTGCCCGAATATATTTATCCTCGACATAGATCTTGATCGGGTTCAAGCCTTCCTTGTAATAGGCCCCCACAGGTCCCAGTATGATGAACAAGAGATAGTTGTTGGCAGGACGCACACCCAGATGCGGCTCGGTGGCCAGCATGGTCGGTCTGATATACATGGAGGTTCCCTTGCTCTTGGGAATCCACTCCCTGTCAATGAGAAGAAGTCTCTTCAGTCCTTCCATAGCCAGATCGATATCCACCTCCGGCATGCACAACCGGGCCGCCGAGCGGCTCATGCGCTTGAAATTATCCGTGGGTCGAAACAGATAGATGCCGCCGTCTTTGCCTTGATAGGCCTTGAGTCCTTCAAAGATCTCCTGGCCGTAGTGTATGGACATGGCAGCGGGACTGATCTGCAGATCCCCATAGGGCTCTATCCGGGGATTGTTCCATCCCTTTCCTGTCTCATAATCCACAAGAAACATATGGTCGGTGGTGATGTCGCCAAAGCCCAGTTTAGATTCGTCTGAAGGTTTCTCCTTTAACTGTTGCGGGTTTGCGGGTGTGATTTTGATTTCCATGTTCTATCTCCTTTTCAAAATCATATAACAATCTGAAAATTCATTAGATAGCACATGCGCTTGGTGATGACAACAATCGATTTCGGGTTATTTCCGGTGGAGGCCGGTGAGGGGTCCTGTTGCCCTAAAAAGGAGGATATACGGGTTATGTCCCCTGATGATATCTGGATGAACACCCGCGTTATAAGGTGCCGTTCAAGGGTCCTGAGACAGGGCAGGAGAACCCTGCGACCTGAACGATGCAAGATTCAGGTCAAGACACCTCGGGGATAATATTCCCCCCTGAAGGGAATATTGCCACGTCTGCCCGTGGCATCTCTTTGCCGACCCGATCAACCGCCTCTTGAAGATTAGAGGCATACCCATATTTCATCGTCTCGACCTGTTCCCGGGTGAGGCCCTCGGTCACGTGCACCACATTGAATTTTTCGGCCAGTTCCTTGATAAGGGGCATAATGAGTTTGAAACCGCCTCCATAACCCGCGATGGGATGTGGCATACATTCCCCCACCCCGATGACCAGGTCCGCGCCGGCCACATAGAAGTTGATTTCGACAATTGTTCCCCTGTGGGTCCTGCCGATGATGACATTGTCCGCACCATGGGGATCGTGGCAAAAAAGCCTCCCTTGGAGGCGGGAAAAGGCCGTTTCCCCCACCGTAACTACTCAGCTAGATAGGCTGTAGGCATTTAGGCCGTGAGGTACCGCAGGA
>CAYNYM010000576.1:0-2623 GCA_964401325.1 uncultured Desulfobacteraceae bacterium
CATGCGATATGGCCAATAAACCAACAATCCTTGTCACATGCGTCCATATAGATGGTCCTTTGAAAGGGGAGATTCAGGAACTAAGAGAGGATGACATCTCCATTGGTCGCCATCCCTCCTGTCAGATCCTTTTTCCCAGAGATTTTCTTATCGTATCGCGGGAACATGCCCGTATCACGAGAGAGGGCAATCGATTCAAGTTGCTCGACAACAGTTCAAACGGTACTTTTGTGAACGGAAAGCGCGTGAAAGAGGCTTATTTGAATTCAGGGGATGTCCTCGTATTTGCAGAAGGCGGTCCCAAGGTGAGCTTCTTGAGCACCATCGAAGAAGGTCCTCCGCCCGCGGAGCCCGCAGCAAGAGCCGACAAAGGCTTTCCTTCGGCGTTCGATGAGACGATCCGGGAAATCCCGCCTGCCCCCCAAACGCCCCCACCCCGACCCCGACCAAGTGCCGTTCCGCCACCGGTGCCGGGAAAGGCCCAAGTGCCCCTTGTGATTCAGTACGGGGTCACTCTCAGGTCCTTCAAGGAACTTCCCGTGTCTCTCGGGAGCAACCCGGCGTGTGATTTTGGACTGGAGCATCCCGGAATCCTGGATCGCCATGCCCTTCTTTTTTTTGATCAGGGCCAATACTGGGTCAAGGATCTGACGGGTCAAGGCCTGGTCTCAATCAACGACCGGGCCGTCGGTGTTCAAGCGCCCTTGCATCCGGACAGCCTCTTATCCCTCGGCCCGAGCGGCCCGACTTTTCGATTTCTGGGTGGCGGTCGCCTGGCGGAATATGAGGCCCCCTCGCCCGAGTAATGAATCCGGGTCCAGGGGGGGCGGCTTTGGGCTAACCCCTAAGGGGGGGAAGAGTTACAAGTGACTAAAGTTGAGGTATCGCTCCGCGACCTTCATCAAGAAAATGATCATAATAGAGAGACCGGAATTTCAAGAATCTCGGAGTGTTGGAGTACTGAAATGATGGCGTGATGGAAAAATACACCTAACGGCTAATGCCGCATGCCGTTTCTTTATTAATCATCTCAATCGCGGTCACGGCGATCGCTTCCAGCCGGGACCCCTCTTTTTGTTCCTCCACGAGCGCTGCAAGGGCGGGCAAGGCTGTGGATGCATCCGACCCGTAGGCGGCAAGGGCTATCCCGGCATTTGCCTGAACGCCCTCTTCAGTATCCACAAGCAATCCCACGAGGGCATCCACCACGTCCGGGTCTTCCTTTCTGATCCTACCCAGGGCCAGGGCCCCCTCGGCACGGATTTCACCCGAGGGATCTTTCAGGCACCCAAGCAACCCGGGAACGGCTTCGCCTGAAAGGGCCCCAAGCATGCCGATTTTTTCGATACAGGCCTTTCTTGTTTCCGTATCTCCTTGTTCCAGTGTCGATAGCAACATGGGCATACCCACGGACGGGTCGCCCGAAATCCGGATCAGGGCAGAACAGCAGGCGAGTTGAAGCATCCGCGATGCGTTCGCTAAGAGCCCTTTAATGGGGTCCAGGGCCTCTTCGGCATCTTTCCCCATCCACTCCAAGGCGTTGACGGCTGATGTGACAACCTGTGGGTCTGCATCTTGCAGCAATTCCGTCAGGGGAGGCAAGGCCTCCCGGCCGATCTTGCCGAGGGCGAAAGCGGCATGCCAGCGCAAAAGATCGTCCTCACTCTTGAGGCACCTGCAAAGTGGGGTGATGGCGGGTGAAGCTTCGGGCCCTACCCTGCCGAGCCCCGAGGCAGCGGAAATCCTCACAGGATTCGGCTGGTCCTCTGCCAAGGCCTCGGTCATATGAGGGACTGCAGGTGCCCCCAGTTGTCCGAGAACCTCTACTGCAAATTTACGAACGCCCTCACTGGGGTCCATGAGGCAATGGGCGATATCCTCTATCGCCGGCAAAGATGCATCGCCCATCTGAAACAACTCTGCCAGGGCACCAAGGCGAATCACCGGGTCGAGGTCCTTGAGCCTCGGGGTAAAACTATTCATGGATATTGCCATATTTTTCGACATTACAGGACGTTCCCGGCGCCGGGTGTGTAACTTGAAGATACGACCGATGTAGCCATAAGGGTCGTACATTGAACGATGCCCGCGACCTGCACCATGCCCGTGTTGAGTGTAATGATGGGGGCCGTAATGGTCACCGGTGCGGCCGCGGTGATTGTGAGGCCCGCGCCGACGGTAATGGTGGCACCTGCGCCGACCATAATAGTGGTGCTGGCAGCGCCAGTGATGCTAATAGCGCCCCCGACATCCACAGATTGGACCCCGCCTATGGTCACCGCTTGGGCGCCGCCTATGGTCACCTCTTGGCTGCCGCCTACCGTCTCCGACTGACTACCGCCTACCGTAACGGTCCGGTTGGATCCGATATCCAGCTTATGGGCGCCACCCACCGAAATGGTCTGATTGGCTCCAATATCGACATTTTGATTAACCCCTACGGACAGAGTCTGATTATTTCCAATCTCCTCCGTGTCGTCCACATCCACCGTGGTGGTCCGGTTGTTATGCGTGACGGAACTCTGATCATTTTCCACGACGTCATTTCGATCGTATTGAGCATGAATGTAGACTTCTTCCTCTCCCGCCTTGTCCTCGAACCGAATTTCGTTGGCGCCGCCCC
>CAYNYM010000577.1:0-2623 GCA_964401325.1 uncultured Desulfobacteraceae bacterium
AGGAAGCAGCCCACGGCAGAGAATGGGGAGACCGTGGTCGCCCTTATCAACAACGAGGCCACGGTCAAGAGATACGACAAAAAGAAAAATGCCGTGGAACTCCGTCCCGCCCATCAGGGAATGGCGTCCATCATCGTCAAGGAAGGCCACCTGCGGATCGAAGGAAAAGTGGTGGGGGTGATGCGGCATTATAAGTAAGGTGTAAGGCAAAAGGTTAAAGGCCAAAGGTCAAAAAAATGGAAATGACCGACCTACCCGAGGCAAATAAGCCCGGAAGCTTCGGAACGTAAGAAAGGGTGCAGTGATCTCCGATCTTCCGTTCCGCCATGACCCGGGACCTTCATTTTTCCGGATCAGAAACAAATTTTACTTTGGGCACCGCTGACCATATTTCCGATTTCAGCTTACCTGACATGCGGTATCCGGGAGCTTAGCACCTTGAATCGTAACATCATCCACATCCACATTCCCGCCTTTTCCATCGCCGTGGAGCGGGTCCGCCGGCCGGAACTCAGGGGTCGCCCGGTGGCCGTGGCGCCCCAACACTCGGAACGGGCGCTGGTTCTCTCCGTGTCCTCCGAGGCCCGTAGAGAGGGCGTTTTCAAGGGGATGCCCCTTGGCAGGGCCGTAAAATGCTGTCCCGAATTGACCGTCTTACCCCCCAATCCGGCCCTCACGGAACGGGCGTCCCGGGTACTGTCGAAGATGGCGGCCGGCTATACCCCCCTCTGGGAGCCCGCCCGGCCGGGGCATATCTATCTGGATGTCACCGGAACGGGTCGTCTCTGGGGAAGGGCCAAAGACACGGCAAGCCGTCTCAGGAAGGATATCCGCAGGCAGTTGTCCCTTCGCGGGGTGGCGGGGGTCTCGGGAAACAAGATGGTTTCCAGTATCGCCTCCCGGATCACGTCCCGGGCAGGGGTGATGGACGTGGATCACGGGCAGGAGTCCCGATTCATGGCCCCCCTGAATGTGGATGTCCTCCCGGGGGTCGGGCCTGTCCGCAAAAAAACGCTCCTGGAAGAACTGAATATCACCCTGGTCCGGGAAGTCGCCGCCATGGACATGGGCGGTTTGAAGCTGATCTTCGGGCGTCCGGCCTACGTGATTCACCAAAGGGCCCTCGGCATCGACCCCACGCCGGTTTATCCTCCCTGCCGAAAACCCGACGTGACCGAGGAAGTAACCCTTCCCCGGGACGAAAATGACGACGGGAAACTCCTGGACATCCTTTACGGCCTGATCGAGAGGTGCGCCCATCGGCTTCGGGAGGCCCGGCGGCTTCCCCGAAGGGCGGGACTCCGGCTTCGGTACGCGGACCAGGAAGCGATCACCCGCCTGATCATCCTGCCTCGAATGAGTTCCTGGGATTTCGACCTCTACGACCCCTTGAAGATGCTCTTCTTCAAACTCTGCAGGCGCCGGGTGCGTATCCGGTTTATGAGGGTGTGGTTCCAGGATTTATCGTACCCCGACCCCCAGCTCTCACTCTTTCCTTCCATGACACCCGCTCCGGGAAAAAAGATTGAGATCATCAAGGCCCTGGATCGTGTGCGGAAAAAGTACGGCGAAGAGGCCGTCCGTTACGGACGAACGGCATAAGGTGATCACTGCAGTTACAAGGGACTAGAGCCCGCCCTGGTGCGACGTGTTCATATGACTGATGCGGCCTACGCATCACGCCAACCTCGTCTTTTTGAACATGGCGTATTTGTGTTCGGTCTGGGCCAGGGTGTCGAGTGATCTAAAGTTGCGGTGTCGCTCCGCGACCTTCATCAGAAAAATGACCATAATAAAGAATCTCTTTTTGATATATGAAAGGAAAAGATGTATGCGTTCATCCTTTTGAAACCCCTTCAGCTATGACCCAGGACCGTCGTCATACACTCATACCTTAATTTAATATTCCAGCCCGTCACGCCACGGCGCGACCAGAAACGCGGGGCCGTTAGGGAAAACAAACTGACCTGAAATTTTTCTCTCTGTGGTAAGATACCATGAACTTTGTCCATCTCAACGTCCACTCCCACTACTCCCGGGGCTGGGGCATGGGGACCATCGAGGCGCTTTGCCGGTCCGCCAAAGCCCTGGGCATGGACAGGCTCGCCCTGACCGATACCGACGGCCTCTACGGCCTGGTCTTTTTTCTCGAAACCGCCAAGGACATGGGCATTCGGCCCATCGTGGGAAGCGAACTGACGGCGGACGGCCACCGGGCGGTCCTTCTGGTCCAAGGCCTCGAGGGATACGCCAATCTGTGCCGAATCATCTCGGATCGCCACTGTCACCAGGATTTCGATCTGATCCGATCGCTCCGGGAACACCGCAGGGGCCTCATTGTCTTTTCTGATGATTTCAGACTCCTCAAGGCCCTGAAAAGGGACGGCCCGGAAGACCTCTTTGTAGAGATGTCACCGGGTTACGACATGGCCGGATGCTACGCCTTTTCCCGCAGGAGCGGTATCCCGCCCCTGGCCACCAACCGGGTCTACCTGATGACCCGGGATCAGTTCCCCCTTCACCGGATCCTGCGGGCCGTGGCCCTCAACAGCAAGCTGTCCCGTCTGGAACTCGACGATACCTGCCGGGATCACAATTTTTTGAATGCCCCCCGGGCCATGAT
>CAYNYM010000578.1:0-2615 GCA_964401325.1 uncultured Desulfobacteraceae bacterium
GGCTCGATGACCTCCCTGATCAAAGGGATACCCATTTGACACCGGCACCCCAAACATCCTCTGCAGGTTTCAAGCCCGAGAGAAAGCGCTGTTGAAAGGGCCTGGTCACGGGTTTTTTGGTCCCTTTCATTGTCTTCCACGATCCTTCTTAGCCTCAGAAAGGTATAGGGGTTCCCATAGGCATAGACCACGCTCTCTTTAGGCGTATCAAAATCCCGGGACCGGTGGAATGCCCTGAGATTCATTTCATGAAGGGGACAACCCTTCAGACAGGCGTAACATGCTATGCAACCGGAAAGATTCACGAAGGTCCTGCCTGGAACGAGCGGCTCCCATGGACTTCGGCGATGATCGCCCCCAATCCTACCCGCGAGCTGACCGTTGATTCCCGTACGATCGACCACCAGGTCACGAATCACCGGGAGACCCTGAAGGGGCCCCAGCCGGTCACCGTTTCTCACTTTCGTTTTACAGGCGAGACGGGGTTTCCCGTTGATCTCCAGGGTGCAGAGGCCACACTTCCGGTTTCTGCAGCCATACCTAAAGGCCAAATCGTGAAAGACCTCTTCCCGGGCCCTGATAAGGACATCGAGGACGGTCGGTTGCTCACCCGGTTGCAGGGCATACTTGAAACGATGTGCTTGTCCTGTCCCCTGATCGCAGGCGTTTTTATCGCCGACCTGCCGCAGGATGATGATCTCGATATATTCAGGGATCTCACCGGTCAAAATATATGTATTCCTTTCATATCATTTTTCTATAGACGGCCGACATCACCCGATCCCGAAGGGAAAAGGGGAACGTTCTCAGTATGCCCGCACCCCTTTGCCGCATGACGGTCTGCAGGCGATCCCCGACTCTCATCCAGGCAGGGGTTCTTTCCCGCTCGAGCAAAGAGCTTTGCCATCCGATATCGTTTCTTTGAACCATAACGGAACGGGCGGCCCCGTTTTTGCCGACCCCTTTCTCTGCATCGATTCGGACATGGGCCCCAAGGGATTCTTCCCTCGAAAGGGCCGAGTGGGCCACGGCCTCGGCCGTGACTAAAAGATTTTCGA
The DNA here is from genome assembly GCA_964401325.1 of uncultured Desulfobacteraceae bacterium. Lineage (GTDB taxonomy): Bacteria > Desulfobacterota > DSM-4660 > Desulfatiglandales > HGW-15 > CAYNYM01. Next base: position 1,059 of record CAYNYM010000578.1, read on the forward strand.
GTTCGACCAGATCCATGAAAGTCTGGTTCCACACGGTCCCGGCACCAACCCTTACCCTGGAGAGGCGCCTGCGGATGTTCTCGGTTGTTGCCAGCGCCTCCCTGATTCCCCCGGCATCCCTCACCGGCCCGATGCCCTTCCATGCCGCTTCTTGAAGTTCCCGCGTCAATATAACAGGATGGTATTCTCCCTCGCGACCAAGGGCATCCAGATAGGGTCCGGCCGCCTTCCTTGAAAGGACCGAAAACCTCCCGGATTCCAGGGGACTCTCACCGGATGCATATTCCGCCGCCCCCCGACCCGCTCGAACGCCGAATATGATGATCTCGGCCAGGGAGTTTCCGGCCAACCGGTCACTTCCGTGGAGTCCGCCCATGACCTGCCCCGCGGCATAAAGGCCTTCGGTCGAATCTTCTCCCGCAAATTTTCCCGAGGCATCGACCGCGATGCCTCCCATGCAGTAATGGGCGCTCGGCTGGACCTCCCAGGGCACTTCCAACCTGGCCGCAGCCTCCCCCATGACCCTTCCAACCAGATCCAATTGGCGAGGCATCCCCGCCTGCAGGATACGATAGTACATCCGTCCGGATTTCCCTTTGACATTCTCGGAGAGATCCAGGTAACACCCCCCGTTCGCGGTTCCCCGTCCCGCGGCAACGGCCCGGGCCAGGACGCCTGCCACTTCGGCCCTTGTGCGATACATCATGGCGGTCAAAAGAGGCCGTCCGTCCTTGTCTCTCAAAACCCCGAAGGGACCGGCAGAGGCGGGTTCTCCGAGAAAAATACCCTTCATGGACCGGGGTCGCGTGAGGGCGAAGGGGATAAACTGAATCTGTTCCATATCCACGAGACCCGCCCCCGCCCTCACGGCGACGGCATACCCGTCCCCTGTGTTGCCTCGCATGTTGTCCGTATTGGGGAAATAAAGGGTACCGAGTCCACCGGTTGCCAACACCACGGCCGGCGCTCTCACGGCCAGCAGGACCCCTCGGGGAGCATGATACACTAGGCCGCCCGCCACTTTACGCCCTTGCAGGTCCTGATTTACAATCAGGTCAAGGAACCAGGCATCCTGAAGGGTATCATAGGCCCTCTCCTGGTAGGTGCCCAAAAGGGTATGGATAAATGAGAGTCCACCCTTGGGATGAGGGATAGACCGGATACGGTTATGCCCCCCCATGGGCATAGGATAGGTTTTGGGACCCTTCCCGTCCGGTCTCGGGTAAGGTCTGAGGCCTTTTTCCCGGAGCCACTCATAGGCGGACCTGGAGTCTTGGGAGAAACTCCGAACGAGCTTTGGGTCTCCCAGGTCACGACCTCTGATCCTCATGTTGGAGAAGAACGTTTCGACCGAATCCCCGACGCTCCCGCTCCCCCGTACCGTTATGCCGCCTTCGGATATCTTCGTGTCCCCGCACCCGATCGGATCCTTGCTCACCAGCAGCACCCTGACACCCATCTCGGAGGAAACGGCCGCCGCGGTCAAGGCCGCTCCGCCCCCGCCTACGATGATGACATCATAGTGTTTCTCCAGGATCCTCACGAATCCACCTCTCC
>CAYNYM010000579.1:0-2612 GCA_964401325.1 uncultured Desulfobacteraceae bacterium
GTTTCCGGGCGGGCTGAAATGGACACCGTATCGGGCACAGGCCGTCTGAAGGTATCGGTGGTCATCGGCGTTTCTGAAGTCGGATTGGAGCAGGTTGTGATCCACATACTGGGCAGAGATTTCCGCCTTCACTGAATCGAGTCCCAGGGCTTCGAATTCCAGCATCGCCATGGTGCCGGTGGCGTCCTGGAGAAGGGTATGATCGATTCGGATGGCGATTTCCGCACCGGGGATGAGTTTTCCTTCCACAAGGTGGGCCTCGAGAATCTTATGGGTCAGGTTTTTTGCCATGGATCGCCCCTCTCCTGTATAGTATACCCAGACTGAAATGGTCCTCGAGGGCCTCGATCATCGCCTGTTTTCTGTTGGCAGGGTCATGATCCGGCGCAACAGGATGGACCCACTCCTTGAGGTGGTCCCAGGTTTTGTATGCCTTATCAAAGGTCAGGCAGGTGCTGTAAATGTGGAAGAAGGAAAATCCTTTGTGCCGAATCCCTTCCATGAGGGCCCGGGTGATGCCTTCCGGGTCACCTGCAAAGAGTCTTGCCACAAAAGAGGCCCCGTAGCTGATGGCCATGAGGGTCCCGTTGAGCGGGGCGTCCATGTTCCCCCGGGGTGAGGCCTTGGTTTTAAAACCCTTGGGGGAGGTGGGGGAGGGTTGGCCCTTGGTGAGGCCGTAGATGGAATTGTCAAAGAGTAGGTAATTGATATCGATATCTCTTCGGGCGATATGGGGAAGGTGCCCGCCGCCGATTCCGAGTCCGTCACCGTCGCCGCCCACGGCAAAGACCGTGAGTTCGGGGTTGGCCAGTTTTACGCCCGTGGCCACCGGCAGGGCTCTCCCGTGAACGGTGTGGAGCCCGTAGGTATTGGAAAAGAAGGGATAACGCCCTGCACATCCTATGCCCGACACCGTGACGACCATGTGATGGGGCGCCCCCAGGTGCTGAATGGCACGGTTCAGTCCCTGGTGGATGCCGAAATATCCGCATCCCGGGCACCAGGTGGGCAGGTTTTCCGAGCGGACGGAAAAGACTTCGGAATCCGCGATCTGCTTTACCCTTTGTGCGAGTACTCTTCCCGGTGTCTTCATGGGATTGACCTCTTGGTTATAGTTTCAAGGCACAGCTTTGATCGGTTCACCATAGAGTCACGGAGGACAAGGAGGAAACTTGTTTTTTGCTTTCCGTGGCCCTGCAAAATTTTCATGGTTGCGTCTGAACCGGCTTCTTTATCTTATCGTGACACCATTGCCTCAATCTTCTCTAAAATCACCGCAGCGGGAATGGGCAATCCCGTGACCCTGTTCAATTTGGCCACCTCCTTATGAAAGAGATACCCGATCAAGGTGGCAAGTTGTCCTTCGAGATTCAATTCCGGGATCAGGATATTCTTGCATTTTTCCATGAAGCCGCGAATTATCTTCTCATGGTATGGGAAGATGGCGGTGATCTTGAGTGCTCCCACCTCGAGACCCTTATTTCGGGCCGTTTCCACCGCTTCCAGGGCCGAACCGAATGTGGACCCCCATGCAACGACACCCACATCCGGGAATCCATCCGCATAAAAGGCTTCGGGCTTGGGTAGATCCTTCAGGGCACCCTGGATTTTTCGGTGCCTCTTCAGGCTCATCTTCATGTGATTCTCAGGATCATAATTGGGGAGTCCCTTTTCGGTGTGTTCGAGACCCGTTGTCGTGAACATGAAATCCTGCATGCCTGGAACAGCCCGGGGAGAAATGCCCGATGGGGTGTCCTCGAATCGTTTGTAGTTCCCTCTGGCATGTTCATCGGGGTAGACATTCCCATTGGCCGTTTCTTCTATTGAGGCCTTGGATAAGGGGACATTCTCCACGCGGTTGTCCAGAAAGAAGTCTGTGAGTAGGATCACCGGGGTCTGGTATTTCTCGGCAAGCTGAAAGCTTTTGACCGTGTATAGGTAGCACTCCGCCACGTTGGTCGGGGCGATGACGATGCGGGGCGAATCACCGGGGCCTCCGAAAACGGCGGCATGAAGATCCGACTGCTCGGTCTTGGTCGGGAGTCCCGTGGCAGGCCCCCCCCGCTGGGCGTCGATAATGACCGCAGGGATCTCCGCCATGACGCCGTGTGTGATGAGTTCCGTCATGAGGGCAAAGCCTGGACCCGAGGTGGCGGTCATGGCCCTTTGTCCCGCATAAAAACTTCCGAGAACGGCTCCGATGGAAGAAATTTCGTCTTCCATCTGCGTCATTTTCCCGCCCCGTTCGGGAAGGGCCTTGGCCAGAAATTCCATGATGGGTGTGGCCGGGGTGATCGGATACCCGAAATAAAGCTTGAGGCCCGCATCCAGTGCACCGTTGGCGATGGCCATGTTTCCGGAGAGGAGGACCTTTTCCGGGGCCCCGATCTCACGGGGGAGTGCAGGAATGTCGTGAGTCTTGCCTTCGAAGGTCTCCAGGGCATATTGGTACCCGGCATCAAAGCTCTTGAGATTACCTTGAAGGATTTTTTCGCCCTTGGCAGAGAATTTCTTTTCGATCACCTCACGGAAAACCCCCGGGGGCAGGCCCAGGAGGGCGGCCAGTCCCCCGAGGGCAGTCCGGTTTTTCGCCCGCGTCGTTCCGGCGGCCT
>CAYNYM010000580.1:0-2601 GCA_964401325.1 uncultured Desulfobacteraceae bacterium
CGACCATGTCCTTGAGTTGTGCCACGTACTCCGGGTCACACTGCCTTTCAATGGTTTTTTCGTTCACCTCCAGGGGGCGCCCTTCTTTCTTTCGAGCAATTTTGAGTATGGAGGCCAAAATGCCGACCTCCTTGATCCCTCCTGCGTTACATACCGTGACGCAGCCCTTGCAACCAACGATCAGGATCTTGTTGCAACGCTTGACCATGTCCAGAATTTCATTGATCGGTTTTCTATCTGCAACTATCATTTCTCACCTCATTAAACGGCATTTTTAACCCTCAGGGGACTGGGGCCAAGTTCCATAACCCGGTTGAACATCTCATGGGCGATTTCGGCAAACCTGTTTCCTTCGCCCGCTGAGAGGTTGAACATTTCGACCCTTCCCGGGTTCAGGCCCACTTCTTCAAGGACTTTTTTCACATATTGAATTCTTTTTTTCGCCTTCAGATTCCCGTTGATATAGTGGCATTCTCCCTCCAGACACCCGGCCACATACACGCCGTCGGCACCGTCTTCGATGGCCTTGAGGAGGTGGAGGATATCAACGCGTCCGGTGCAGGGAACCTGTATGACCTTGATGCTACTCGGATAAGAGAGCCTCATCGAACCTGCCAGGTCCGCAGCCGAATAGGCTCAATGTTGGCAACAGTACGCAAGTATCTGTGGGTCAAAGTTCGACATGTCTCCTCCTGTATTCGAAGATCTTTTCTAAGGCATCGGCAATGCATTTATTCTTGTGAGGAAGAAGATACCTGAAACAGGGCATCTGTCTTGGCAATGATTTGTGCATCGGTGAAATGCTGGAGTGTTATGGCCTTGCCAGGGCATTCCGCGACACAGGCACCGCAACCTCTGCACTCTGCGGGATCAATAACCGCATAACCCTCCTCACCAATACTCGGCGCGCCATAGGGGCACGTTCTCACACAGGTGAGACAGACGGCACAACGATCCGGGTCCACACTGGCGACGACGCCGCCGACCATGATGTTTTCTTTTGAGAGGATGGTCATGGATCTGGCCACTGCGGCCTTGGCCTGGGTGATGGCCTCATCCAGCGGTTTCGGGTAGTGAGCCAGTCCGGCCATGAAGATTCCCTCGGAGGCAAAATCCACGGGTCTCAGCTTCATGTGGGCCTCAATCAGGAAGCCCTCACTGTTCACAGGCACTTTAAATAATTCAAATAATTCTTTGTTTTGATTAGGGAGAACAGCTGCGGCAAGGACTACGATATCAGGGGATATTCTGATGGGTCGTTCAAGAACGTGGTCTATTGCCGTAAGTGTGAGGTTGTTTTGATTATCGGCCAGGACTTCGGGAAGATCTTCCAGATTATATCGAATGAAGATGACCCCTTTTTCTCTGGCCTCCCGATATAGATCCTCTCGAAACCCATAGGAACGAAGGTCACGGTAGAGGATATAAACGTCGGTATCAGGGTTCATTTTTTTCAGGGTCAAGGCGCTTTCCAGGCTGTGGGTGCAGCAAATTTTGCTGCAATAGGGCCTTTCCGGGATGCGGGATCCGACACATTGAATGAAAACGAAGCTTTTGGCGGTCTTGACCTTTTCGTCGTCGTTCAAGAGTGCCTTGTCGAGATCCAGGTGGGTCAAAATACCCGGATGCTGCCCATAGAGGTACTCGGTCGGTTTGTATTCTTTCCCCCCGGTGGCCAGAATGGTTGCCCCGTGTTCGACCACCGTCGTGCCGCCCGAACCGTTCTGTGCCGCGAGGGTCGTGGTGAAATTGCCGATAATGCCTGAGGTGTCTTTTACCACCGTTTCGAGAAAGACCTGCACTCTTGGATGGTTTTCGATCTTACCAATGAGTTCCTCCAGGTATGGCCCAATTTTTTCTCCCCTCCAGGTTGAACGCAAACCCCTGGCGACACCGCCCAACTCCTCTGATTTTTCAACTAGATAGGCCTGAAAACCCTGTTCCGCCGCCCCAAGGGCCGCTTCCATCCCGGCCACACCGCCGCCGACCACGAGAAGGGCAGGGCTCACCTCCAGCATGATCTGCTGAAGGGGTTCAATGAGGGAAGCCTTGGCAACGGCCATGCGGACAAGATCCTTTGCTTTTTCAGTGGCCTTTTCCGGATCATTCATATGGACCCAGGTGTTCTGGTCCCGTATATTGGCCATCTCGAAGAGATATTTATTGAGTCCAGCATCTCGAATGGTCTCTTGAAAGAGGGCCTCATGGGTCTTGGGCGAACACGATGCAACCACCACCCGATTGATTTCTTTCTCTTTGATAACCTCTTTCATCTTGTCCTGTGTATCCTGGGAACAGGTAAAGAGGTTGTCCTCAACATGGACGACATTGGGCAGATCTCGGGCATAATCCCTCACGGCCCCCACATCCGCTATGCCTCCGATATTGATGCCGCAGTTGCACACAAACACGCCCACACGGGGTTTCTGATCGGAGACGTCCAGTTCCGGGGGCAATTCTTTTGTTCGGGTCATGGTGTTTCGAACGCCTGCAAGGTCCTGAGTCGCGGCGGCAGCAGAGGCCGAGGCCTCCATGACCGATTGGGGAATATCCTTGGGGGCCTGAAAGACACCGCTGACGTAGATTCCCTCCCGTGTCGTG
>CAYNYM010000581.1:0-2587 GCA_964401325.1 uncultured Desulfobacteraceae bacterium
CAACTTCCATTCCAGGTATGAATGGATCGCCCTTCAAGACATGGAGAAGGCCGCCGAGGTCATTGTGCATCTCATGGGACTGTGGGCCGAAGCGGGATGATGATAAAACTTCTGGCGTCCCGGTGATCTGCTTCAGGCTCTCCGGGTGTGGCGTGACGTTTTACATAGCCCGTGCGCATCCAGAAATGACTCTTTCCGGATTTGGGCAATCAGAGATCAGCAAAAACAATACAAAACAACGCATTAGCTGACGGCTGATGGCTGAGCGCTCCATTTTGAAATCTCTGATTTCTTGTTGGACTCTAGCCCATTTTCACCGTGCCTCTGTCCCGCCCTGCGGGGGCACGCCTGGACGTGCATCGAGACACAAAGCCCGAGGAGAAGGGATTTTTTTGCTTTTTTAACGCTCATGCACATTTTAAAAGACATAGAAAAAATCCGTTCCCTCCTGCCCCAAGCCATGCTTCGGGACAGGAATGTTCTCTCCAGGAGATTGAACCGAATCCTCAAGGAAAGCAGCAAACCCCGGGGAAAAAGGAATTTCTCCCGCGAGTTGGAGACCGTTGAAAAGAGGGCCTCGGCCTCCATACGGGCGCGCGAAAAGCGGTTGGAAAACAGCCCGCGTATCACCTATCCCGAAGAACTCCCCATCACCCGGAAACGCCGGGACATCATTCGGGCCATCGAGGAAAACCAGGTGGTGATCATCTCCGGGGAGACGGGATCGGGCAAGAGTACCCAGATCCCCAAGATGTGCATGGAGGCCGGACGTGGCATCGGAGGGAAGATCGGCTGCACCCAGCCCCGAAGGATTGCCGCCACCACCATTGCCCGCCGCATTGCAGAAGAACTCGGGGAAGACCTGGGAAGGTCCGTGGGATATAAGATCCGCTTCAAGGACCGCTCCCCCCGCGAGGCCTATATCAAAATCATGACCGATGGGATGCTTTTAGCCGAGACCCAGGGCGATCCCGGGCTCCACGAATACGATACCCTGATTATCGACGAGGCCCATGAGCGCAGTCTCAACATCGATTTCATTCTCGGGATTCTAAAAACCCTCCTGGCTAAGAGACCGGAACTCAAGGTCGTCGTCACCTCGGCCACCCTGGACACTGAAAAATTTTCAAAGGCCTTCGGCAGTGCACCGATCATCGAGGTGAGCGGCCGCACCTTTCCCGTAGAAGTGGAATACATGCCCCTGGACCCGGAGCTGGAAGATGCCGGGGAACTCACCTATGTGGACATGGCGGTCAAGGCCGTGGACAGGCTCAGGCAGAAGAAGCGCTTCGGGGACATCCTGATTTTCATGCCCACGGAACAGGATATTCTCGAGACCTGCGAGCGGCTGGAAGGAAGAGGTTACGCCGGCGTCACGATCCTCCCCCTCTTTGCCAGGCTCCCGGGCTCCCAGCAGGGCCGGGTCTATAGCGTCAGGGGTTCCAAGATCGTGGTGGCCACCAACGTGGCGGAGACCTCCCTGACCATTCCCGGCATCAAGTATGTGATCGACACCGGGCTTGCCCGGATCTCCCAATACCTCCCCAGGACCCGAACTAACAGCCTGCCCGTCAGCCCCATCTCCCAGAGCAGCGCGGACCAGCGAAAGGGCCGTTGCGGCCGGGTTCAAAACGGGGTTTGCATCCGGCTCTATTCCGAGGAGAACTATGCCTCCAGGCCCCCCTTCACGCCTCCGGAGGTCCTGCGTTCCAACCTGGCCGAGGTCATTTTGCGCATGATCTCCCTGAAACTCGGTGACGTGGCGTCCTTCCCTTTTGTGGACAAACCCGGCGCCCGAAGTATCAAGGACGGGTCCGACCTTCTTGAGGAACTGGGTGCCATTGACCGAAAAGGCAAGGGTTACACCCTGACGGAAAAGGGCCGGCTCATGGCCCGGATGCCCCTGGATCCCAAGATCTCCAGGATGATGCTGGAGGCGAGCAAGGAAGGCTGCGTCGAGGAGGTGGCGGTTCTCGCCTCGGCATTGAGCATTCAGGACCCCCGGGAAAGGCCGACTGAAAAGGCCGATCAGGCGGACCGGATGCACGCCCCCTTCAAAGACCCGAAGTCGGACTTTATCACCCTCCTCAACATCTGGAACCGTTTTCACCGGGAATGGGAGACGCTCAAGACCCAGAACAAGATGCGAAAATTCTGCAAGGCCCACTTTCTCTCCTTTCCCCGCATGCGGGAGTGGATCTACACCCATGATCAGATCATGACCATTCTCAAGGGGCAAAAAATCCCCGAGGGTATCTCGCCTGCAGGCGGGACATCCGATTCCCACTACGCGGCTGTCCATCGGGCCGTCCTGAGCGGTTATCTTTCCAATATTGCCCTGCGAAAGGACAAAAACATCTACCAAGCGGCCAGGGGCCGCGAGGCCATGATCTTTCCCGGATCCACCCTATTCAACAAAAACGCCCCCTGGATCGTTGCCGCCGAGATGATCAAGACCTCCCGTCTCTTTGCCCGGACCGTTGCCAAAATCGATCCGGCCTGGCTGGAGGCCCTTGGCGGAAGCCTCTGCAAATCCGCCTATTCGGATCCCCACTGGGAAAAAAACCGGGGAGAGGTCCGCGCCTTC
>CAYNYM010000582.1:0-2585 GCA_964401325.1 uncultured Desulfobacteraceae bacterium
AGTGGTCCGGGATCCGGCCCTTCATCAACAGGTCATCAGTGATCTCGGCAGGTTTTTCGAGTTGTCGGGGTGGTCCGTAAAAGGGCATACCCCGTCCCCCATCCTGGGTCCGAAAGGGAACAGGGAATTCCTTATCCACCTCGCAAGGTAGACACACCTCAACCTCTCAAAGATAAGCTGTCAGTTATTTTTGACCGAATAAAATGCGAAAAATATGTGCGGCTGAGAAACCGTCGCGACCCTTACCGCCCCCCGCGTTTCGAGGCCTTTATAGGATTCACCTTTCCGGATTTAGTTGCTTTTGAAGACTTCACATGAGTGGCCATACTGCAGGTTCCGAGTCGCCATTTGATGGCAGGATCAGGAAAAATCATGCAGAAATTGCCGGTAGGAAGATTCATGACTTTCTGGCAACCTTCACATTGCTCGACTACAGGGTGACAAGACCCTCCATTGAATTGACATCCTTGCTTGCTCATGAAGGAGCATTCCATCCCTTGTTTTACCGTTGCACAAACCATGTCTATACCACATCCTTTCTGTTTATTTTTTTCAAACGGGCAGGCTTATGCCCTAAGAATTTCAATTTGTCAAGATCAAACGGTGCAGACATCTGAAAAAATTCGACCCCACCGTTGCGTTCAGATCATTTACCCAAATATACTACAATAATCACCGTTATTGAGCCGGTCAACTTTTAGGCCGCACTTTTTGTCCCATTTTCGTGAAAAATGGTTTTCTGATTGATCGAAAACGCCCGACCCGGGATGCTTTGACCGCTTCCGGTTATCTAATGCTTGAGCAACGAAACGCCCAGTTCTCCAAGTTGGCCCGGGCCCACAGCGGAGGGTGCCTCGGTGAGAAGGCAGGTGGCGCTGGCGGTCTTGGGAAAGGCGATAATTTCCCGGATAGAATCCACTCCCGTCAGAATGGCCACCAGACGGTCAAACCCCAGCGCGATCCCGGCATGGGGAGGCGCACCGTATCTCAAGGCCTCCAGGAGAAAGCCGAATTTCAACTTGGCCTCTTCCGGGGATATCCCCAAGTTCCTGAACATCTTTTCCTGAACGGCTGTATTGTGAATCCTGACGCTGCCGCCACCGATTTCACTCCCGTTCAGGACAATGTCATAGGCCCTGGCGCGTACCTTTTCGGGGTGACCCTCGAGATTGGGAAGGTCTTCATCCAGAGGGGCGGTGAAGGGGTGATGAACGGCCACAAAACGTTCCTCCTCCTCGTCGTATTCCAGGAGGGGGAACCGTGTGACCCAGAGCAGGGCATAAACCGACTTCTTGAGGAGGTCCAGGCGCCGGGCCACCTCCAGCCGGAGCGCACCCAGGGCCTGATTGGCGATGTCGGGAGTATCCGAGACGATGAGTAAGAGATCGCCGGGGGCGGCCTCGAGTCTCTGATTGATCCGGTCCCTGGTCCGGTCCTGGAAGAATTTATTGAGGGAAGACTGCCATCCCTCTTCATTGACCTTCGCCCAGGCCAGTCCCTTGGCACCATAATCGGTGGCCACGCGGGCGAGCTCGTCGAGGATTTTCCTCGAAAATTCAGGACCACCCCTGTTGACGTTGATGGCCTTGACCACGCCGCCGGATTCGATGACGCCCTTGAAGACGCGGAAGTCGGAGTCTTGGGCAAGGTCCGTGATGTCTTTCAGTTCCATCCCGAAGCGGATATCCGGCCGGTCGGTCCCGTAACGGTCCATGGCCTCTCGGTATTCCATGCGTGGAATGGGCAGTTCGATCTCCATGCCCATGACCTCCCGGAATATCGTCTGAAGCATCCCCTCAACCGTGCCCATGACACCTTCTTCGTCGGTGAAGGCCATCTCCATGTCTACCTGGGTGAATTCGGGTTGCCTGTCGGCCCGGAGGTCTTCGTCCCGGAAGCAGCGGACGATCTGGTAATACCGGTCAAATCCGCCGATCATCAGGAGTTGCTTAAAGAGCTGCGGCGACTGGGGAAGGGCGTAGAAAAGTCCTCGGTTGACTCGGCTGGGGACCAGATAGTCCCTTGCGCCTTCCGGGGTGCTCTTGGTCAAAAAGGGGGTCTCGACTTCGATGAAACCTTTGTCGTTCAAGAAGTCCCTGACGCAGGCGGCCGTGAGATGCCGTTTTCGGAAATTCTCGAAGACGCGGTTTCTGCGGAGTTCAAGGTAGCGGTATTTGAGGCGCAGAGACTCCGAGCCGTCCACCATGCCGTCCACCTGAAAGGGCGGCGTCTCCGTCCTGTTGAGTATCTTCAATTCGCGGACCTTCAATTCAACGGCCCCTGTCGGAAGATTGGAATTTTCTTGACCTTCCAACCGGGGCACCACCTCACCTTTGACGGCGACGACCCATTCGTTTCTCAGGACATGGGCTCTTTTGTGGCTCTCTTCCGCCACCTGGGGATCAAAGACGATCTGGGTGATGCCTTCCCTGTCACGAAGATCGATAAAGATGAGATTACCCAGATCCCTCCGGGTGTTGACCCATCCCCTCACGAGCACCTCACGGACGATGTCTTCGGCGCGCAGGCTGCCGCAATCATGGGTTCGCTTCCAATCGTCCAGTCTGTCAATGGATACTTTTTCG
>CAYNYM010000583.1:0-2566 GCA_964401325.1 uncultured Desulfobacteraceae bacterium
AACGATCTCCACGGCATAGTCGGTGTCCTTCACCAGCTTTTCCACCTCCTCGACAGGGATGGCCGTGGTCCCTCCGTTGATGTGAGAGACCACATCCGGGTCCATATCCATTACCATCTGCGCAGTGACCGTGGAGCTGCCCGGCATGGAGGTGCCTCCCGTGTGCATCATGACGGTCATGCCGTTCGCCTTGGCCCATTGCACCATCGGACCGGCCTCGTCCACTGTTTTGGCCGATCCCAGGCCGATTTCCCCGACCAGTCGAACCCCTTCCCGGCTCATTTCTTTGAAGTCTTCCTCTACCAGTCCTTTTTCCAGGATCACGGCACCGCCTTCCACTTTGATACCGCCCGGTCTGAAATTCGCGAAGGCCTTGGCCGCAAGGATGGCCATGGCCTTGACGCCTGCCGGATCGGTCGGTCTTCCGGGCAAGTGGATTTCTCCCGCGGAGACGGCCGTCGTGATCCCGCCGTGGACCATGCTTTCCAGAAAGCCGATCTGGTTCTGCTTCGGGGTATAGTCCCCCAAAACAGGGTGGCAATGGGTATCGATGAGTCCCGGAATGACCGTGGTGCCGGCACAATCGATGATGGTTTCCGCTTCATTCACTTCCATTTCGTCGATATTCCCTACCTGATGGATGAGGCCTTCCTTGATCAGCAGGGCATTGGCATCCACGACAGGCTCTTCGAGTTTCCCACTCACCAGGATGCCTATATTCTTGAGAAGAACCGTGGACATGATATTTCCTCCTTATAGCTTAGATATTGGCCCGGCGGACGGCCGCGCGCACGGCTTCGGGGTTCGCGGGCAGCCGGTCAATCCTTTGCCCGATGGCGTCTGAGATGGCATTCACGATGGCCGGCGCCGTCGGGGCGCCGGACGGCTCTCCCATACCTTTGGCGCCGAAAGGACCGGTCGGCTCGGGGTCCTCCACAATGAAGCCCTGGATGGTAGGAACATCCAGGCTGGTTGGGATGTGGTATTCACTCATGGAAAGCGTCTGACCGGGCAGAAATTCCTCCATGAGGGCCAATCCCAGGCCCATTCCAACACCCCCGTGAATCTGCCCCAGGACGCTTTCAGGATTGATCGCCTTTCCCACGTCCTGGGCCGCCGCAATCTTCTCAACACGGACCACTCCCGTTTCCGTATCCACCTCCACCATGGCCAGATGGGTGGCAAAGGTATAGGTGCCGAACGGGATTCCCTCACCCGTTTCCGGATCGAGTTGGGTCGTAAACGGATCAAAGTAGCCTTCCCATTTAAGAGGCCCTTTTGTTTCGGCCATTTTTTCCACCAGCTCCTCGATGGGCATGTGGCGATTTCCGCCGGCATCCTCGACAAAGGAATCCTTCAGCGACAGCTCTTCTTTGGGAATATTCAGGAGAAGTTCAGCCTCGCTCTTCAGGTCCGCGGCCATCTTTTTCGCTGCATCCAGGACGGCGTTTCCGGAAATATAGGTCTGGCGGCTGGCACAGGTGGCCCCCGCGTCCAGGGTGTGGCGCGTGTCGCCGACAATGACCCGGATGAGCCCGGGTTCGACCCCCAGGATTTCCCTGGCGATCTGGCAGAGAATCGTGGTGGAACCTTGGCCGATGTCCGCAGCTCCGGTGCAAAGACACATGCGGCCCCCTGGTTCGACCCGCAAGGTGGCATGGGCGGGATTTTTCGCGGACATGGCGCCGATGCCGTACCACATGGACCCAAGACCGATGCCACGTTTGATGTGGTCCGGCAGGTCCTCATTCTTCCATGAAACCGCCTCCACGTAAGCGGACTGCACGGCTTCCAGGGTCTTTAGGATGCCTACGCTGTGGTTCAATTGCTGACCCGTGACCGTCCGACACCCCTGCTTCATGGCATTGACCCTTCGAAATTCGAGCGGATCCATACCCACTTCCCGGGCCAGGACATCCATCTGGGATTCAGAGGCAAAGGTCGTCTGTACGACTCCCACACACCGCATGGCGCCGGAAAAGGACTTGTTCGTGTACACGGCCACGCTCTCCACATCGACGTTCTCTACCTCATAGGGCCCTGTGATGTGAACGGCGGCGCGGATACTCAAAGGCACACCGTAGGAGGAATAGGCCCCCGTATCGAAAAGCATCCTGGCCTGCAGGGCCAAGAGCCTGCCGTCCCGCGTGATGCCGGTCTTCAGGTGGATCCTGGAGGGATGTCGTTTGGCGGTGGAGATAAAGGCCTCTTCTCTGGAAAAGACCATCCTGACGGGTCTTCGTAAATGATAAAGCGCCAGGCCGATGAATCCCTGAACCGTCAGGTCCAGTTTGGAGCCGAATCCCCCTCCGGTGGCCGTTTGTACGATTCGAATGCGTTCTTCCTCGAGGCCGAGGAGTCTGGCCACGTCCTGCCTGTCGTAATGGGGATTTTGCGTGCACACGTGGATCGTCAGGAGTCCCTCTTCATCTATCATACCGGTCCCGGCATCCGGTTCCAGATAGCTGTGCTCGGCGAGTTGGGTGTAGTAGGTGCGCTCCACCACGATGTCGCTTTGTCTGAACCCTTCTTCCACATCCCCCTTGCGGACGGTCTTTCGACTGAG
>CAYNYM010000584.1:0-2550 GCA_964401325.1 uncultured Desulfobacteraceae bacterium
AACGGCCTGATGGAAATAGGGTATCCCGTTCAGGTCGTCTGCACCGACCCGCATAACGGCTCCCCCAAAAAAGAGGATGGGGTTTACCGCATCCTGACCCCAAAACATGTGTGGCTGGGGGAGGGACGTGCATGGATCAAGGGGACCTACATGATGAAGGACTTTGAGGCCCTGAAGGGGATCTTACAGTCCTTCAAACCGTCGGTCATCTTTTTCATGCACCTGTGGGGTCTCCTGACGGAGACTATCCGATGGATCGATGACCTGCCCCTCCCCAAGGTATATCGTTTGGGGGACGAATGGCCGCGCCTGCATTATTTTAAGCGACGCCCCGATGCTTTACCATTAAGGGCGAACGGGGTGATCGCTAACAACATGGATCTGCTTCAGCGCAGTTCCCTCTGGTTCCAATCCTCCGGGTTGCGCCGCTGCATCCGAAATGGGGTGGATCTTCGTATCTTTACGTATCAAACGCCCCGGCTGATCCGGGAACCGAAGGAGTGGCCCAAACGTCTCCTGGTCTCGGGCCGCATGGTCCCCCACAAGGGCATCCATATTGCGGTTGAAGTCTTGAGGGAATTGCTCAGGGTCGATGACTCCGGCTGGTCCCTGACTCTCGCGGGCCCCTGGCCAAAGCCGGACTATGAGATGTCGGTTCGACGGCAGTCCGCAGGCCTGCCCATCAGCATCACGCGACTCCTTTCCCAACCCGAACTGGCACGCGCACTCCATGATCACGACATCTACCTCTTTACCTCCCCGGAGCGAGACCGGACAAGAACAATCGAGGGATGCCCTTCCGCCCTGCTGGAGGCCTGGGCCTGCGGGATCCCGGTCGTGGCGAGATGGACGGTAGGTCAGAAGGAATTGCTCAGCGAGGGGGCGAATTGTCTGAGCATACACTCGGATGACCCTTCGGAATACGCCGAAAGCGTTCTCGGCCTGAGTCAAAGGGGAGACCTAGTCCGCCGAATGTCATCCGGCTCCGTCTCTTTAGTCAACAAACGCTACGATCGCCGACACATGATCGCCAATATCGCGGGCTTTATCAGAGACTGCTGCGGGGATCATCCTAACGTTGATTGAAGAATCCGTGTCCAGATGGGCCGGGCTTTGGTTTACCCCCGAAAGGGGACAGTAGTTATAAGTGACTAAAGCCCGCCCTGGTGCGACGTGTTCATATGACTGATACGGCCTGCGCATCACGCCAACCTCGTTTTTTTTAGCATGGCGTATTTGTGTTCGGTCTGGGCCAGGGTTTCGAGTGCCTAAAGTCACGATATCGCTTTGCGATCTTCATGAGGAAAACGGTCAGAATTGAGTGCCCGGAATTTCAAGACTCCCAGTGCTGGAGCGATGGAGTGATGAAAAAACCCTTTTACCGGCTATGGCGGCATCTTCGACTCTCCAAGTCGTTTTTTCGGCATAGCCAAGTGTTTCTGACATGGCCCAAAGGACCCAAAAATAATGAGAACGATATTTCAAGGCTCATGGAGTACTGGTTGGAGGGAGAGAAATGATGACACAATTTTTTTCAAGACTGGCTGAATTTGAAGAAAGGGTCATGGTACATGGTCAACAGATGACCCGTGCCCTGCTTGTTCTGGTATTGGGTCTCATAGTGACCAAGCTCATTAACAAATATTTAAAGAAAGGCCTTACAAAAATCAATCTCAACCGGACCCTTGTCTCCATCATATGCAACAGCCTGCACATCTTGATGCTTGCCCTGGTAGCAGCCTTCACCCTCGAACAGCTCGGGATGGCCAGTGCGGTTGTCTACCGAGTCCTGGTAAACATTGCCATTGGCGTGATAGGGATCTTTATCATTTTCAGGCCCTATCTTCCGACCCTCCCTTTTAAGCCCGGAGACCAGATTGAAATGGACGGCTACCTGGGAATCATTGAATCCACTTCCTTTCTCCACACCCGGTTGAGGACCTTTGACGGCAGAACGATCTATATCCCAAACAGGAAAGTCATGGGCGAAACCGTCACCAATTATGACATCACCGAGGCCCGACAGATCCGGCTGGATTTCGCCATCGGCTTCCAGGAAGACCTTGCCCGGGTCAAAAAAGTACTTTTTGAACTCCTTGATAAAGACCCCAGGATTGTCAAAAAGCACAAGAACAAGATTTTTGTCAAGGGGTTCGGGGAAAGCGGCATTAAACTCACAGTGCGGTTCTGGGTCAAAAATGAGGACTATTGGCCCGGCCGGACCGGCGTGACGGAAAAGGTCAAGGCACTGCTCGATCAGGAAGAAATAGCAATCCAGTTTCCCCTGCGTGCCGTTCATGTCTATCATCACCAGAAGGGGGAGCCCCTGGTTCTCGGGCCCAAGACACTTGAAATAGAAGGTTTGAAGGAACAAATATCATCCCTGCGAACGCCCTCTGAGGATAAGGATGATGTCGGTTAAGTAAAAACCGGATGGACGGCCCGGACTTCTCCCATATGGGTCAAGGTAATGTGAAGATCTTTGAGAGCACGGTGAACCTTCGGGTGTCGCCAGACCTCGTCGTCGGAGACGCGATAATCCTGCGACCA
>CAYNYM010000585.1:0-2546 GCA_964401325.1 uncultured Desulfobacteraceae bacterium
GGGAAAAGGTTTCTCCCTGTCGAGTGGCCTGTCCTGCGGGAAACAATATCCCCCTGGCTCTCTTCAGGGCCTCCCAAGGGAATTTTGACGCTGCGCTGAGGGCCTATCTGGAGGAGACGCCGTTGCCCGGGGTATGCGGCAGGGTTTGTTATCATTCCTGCGAAACGGATTGCAATCGCGGAGAATGGGACGGATCGGTTCATATCAGGGCTTTAGAGCGAGCGGCTGCCGAATACGGAAATGCCGCCCCCGTCTCTTTGACCGATAAAGGCAAGGGGCACCCGGTGGCGATTGTGGGATCGGGCCCGGCCGGACTGGCCGCTGCCTACCACCTGAGACGAATGGGACATCCCGTCACCCTGATCGAGGCGGAAAAGGACCTGGGAGGGGTTTTAAGGTACGGCATACCCCTCTATCGACTGCCTCTGCAGGTCCTGGAAAAGGACCTGCAGAGGATAAAGGACCTGGAAATCGAAATTCGAACCGGAACCAGGATGGATGCCGCCGGACTGGAAGGTCTTCAAAAGACCCATCAAGCGATTTTTCTCGCCCTGGGGGCCCCAAGAAATATGAGCCTGGATATCTCGGGCAGTGATTGTAAAGAAGTCTATCTGGGAGTCGGCTTTCTCGGGAAGGTGAGACGGGGCGAACTTGAAACACTGACCGGTAAAGTCGTGGTAATCGGTGGCGGCAACGTGGCCATTGATGCGGCCCTTACGGCCCGGAGATTGGGCGCTGAAGCGGTGCAACTGGCGAGTCTTGAGCAGAGACAGGAAATGCCTGCCCATGACATCGAGTGTGATGACGCATTGGAAGAGGGGATCGTTTTTCACAATGGATGGGGTCCCGAAAGGGTCCTGATTCAAGGGGGCCGGGTGACGGGTGTTGCATTCAAAAAGTGTACAAAGATCTTTGACGAAAACGGGGCGTTTAAACCACAATATGATGCAGAAACGGTCCTGAAACTTGATGCGGACCGAGTGATCCTTGCCGTTGGTCAGGGTCCCGATCTTGCCTTTTTGGAGGGGCACGATGCCTTCGGAACGCTTTACGGAAAGACCCTTGCCGTAGATCCCGAGACCATGCAAACCCCTGTCAAGGGGATTTTCGCAGGAGGGGACGTGGTGAGCGGTCCCGCCTCCGTGGTGGAGGCCCTTGCCTCGGGCAAGCGGGCGGCACTGGCCATGCATCTCTACACCCTGGGAGAAAAACCCGGCGATGTTGAAAAAAGAGCATGCATGGGGTCATCAGACAAGACTTTTTCGATCCATGCCCTGTTTCATACCCGGAATGATTGGGATTCGAAGGAGGTCGTCAAATTTGAGGATCTGGAACCCCTTTTCCTGGATCAACAGCCCCAAGAGGAACTCCCCCGCCTGGAGGCGGGCAAACGGTCTCGAGGCTTCGAGGAAATCAACCTGCCCCTGACCCCGGCAGAGGCCGCCCAGCAGGCCGGGCGGTGTTTCTTTTGCGGAACGTGCATAGAATGTGATCGTTGTTATCTTTACTGTCCTGAACTTTCCATGATGCCCCCCGGGGAGGATCGGGAAGGCTATCAGGCCGATTCGGATCACTGCAAAGGATGCGCCGTTTGTGCGGCGGTCTGCCCGCGAGGTGTCATGACCATGAGGGAGAAGAAATGAAAGAATTTCTTACGGGAAATTATGCGGTGGCAGAGGCCGTGCGCCTCTGTCGAACCCAAATCGTCGCGGCTTACCCCATCACGCCCCAGACCCCTATCTATGAAAAGCTCTCCGAGTGGGAAGCGGAAGATACCCTCGGCGGCATCATGATGCGGGTGGAGTCGGAGCATTCCGCCATGGCGGCCTGTCTCTCGGCCTCATTGACCGGTGCACGGACCTTTACGGCCACATCGTCCCAGGGCCTGGCCCTAATGCACGAGATGCTCCATTTTGCAGCAGGATGCCGGGTGCCGGTCGTGATGGTCAATGTCAACAGGACCCTGGCCGCTCCCTGGGCCTTCTGGAGTGATCAGACGGACAGCCTTTCGCAGCGGGATACGGGTTGGATCCAAATCTATTGTGAGGACAACCAGGAGGCCCTGGATTCCGTTATACAGGCCTACAGGGTGGCGGAAAAAGTACTTCTTCCCTGCATGGTGGTCATCGAGGCCCATTTTATCTCCCACTTCATGGAACCGGTGGATGTCCCGGACCGAAAACTCGTTGATCGGTTTGTGCCGCCCGTAGATATCCCTAAGCGCTTTGATTTGGAAAAACCCGGATATGCCGTGCCGGTCGTGACCCAGAAGCAGTATCGTGATTATCGCCGAATGAGCCAGGAGGCCATGGATTATGCCCTGGAAGTGATCGACGAAGTGGACCGCGAGTTCGCCGATACCTTTGGGAGGGGTTACGGCCTGATCGAGGCCTTGGGTGTCGAGGACGCGGATCTGGTGCTGGTGACGAGCGCGACGATCACCAGCACGGCCAGGGTGGCCCTGGCCGGTCTTCGTGAAAAGGGTTATAAGATCGGACTGGTGAAGATTCGGGTTTTCAGACCTTTTCCAACTCGGGAATTACGGA
>CAYNYM010000586.1:0-2540 GCA_964401325.1 uncultured Desulfobacteraceae bacterium
GGTGCGCACGGCCCTGGGAATGGCCATCGATGTGGAAAAAATCATGAAATACGTCCTCCATGGACAGGGGGAGCGGATCACCGGCCCGTTTGCCGAGCAGACCGACTATTACAATCAGGACATCAAACCGATTCCCTATGATCCGGAAGGGGCGCTCGACCTCCTGGAACAGGCGGGGTGGAAACGCAATGAACAGGGGTGGCTGGAAAAGAACGGCAAGAAATTCCAGTTTACCCTCATCACAAACAGCGGGAACGATCTGCGCAAGGCCGTGATGGCGATTGTCCAGGATGCCTGGAGGCACATCGGCATCGATGTCCGAACCGACCTCCTGGAGTGGTCCGTATTCATCCAGGAACGGGTGGACAAGGGGGCCTTTGACGCCCTTGTCCTTGGCTGGCAGATGGGCATTGAACCCGATCTCTTTCAGATATGGCACTCCAGTCAGACCCATCCCTACCAGCTCAATTTCGTCGGCTTCAAAAACTCCGAGGCGGACGATCTTATCATAAAGATCAGGCAGGAATACAATTATGAAGAACAGGTGAAATACTGCCACCGACTCCACAGTCTCATTGCGGAGGAACAGCCTTATACCTTTCTCTACGTGGGGAAATGGACGGCCATCATGGACAGAAGGATCGTCATAAAGAAGGTGGACTCAGCGGGCCGCGTGATCTATAAAAAGATCACGCCCACCAAGACGGGCAGTTTTACTTTCCACTTCAACAAATGGATCAAACTCCCGAAAGAACCCGTCTTTGCCGCGGAAGGGTAAATCATGTTGTCCTTTATCGGTCGAAGTATCATACAAAAAATTGTCACCCTCTTCTTTGTCTCGGTGGTCTCATTTCTTATCATCCACCTGGCCCCGGGCAAGCCGAGCCAGGTCGACCCACTGAATCCCAAATTCACGCCTGAAATCGTGGAGCGTTTCCGAACGGAATTCCATCTTGATAAACCTCTTCACATCCAGTACCTCTATTTTTACAGGGACCTCTTTACCGGCAGGACCGTTTCCTGGAAGGACAACCAATCGGTGCTTCAAAAGATCTATGAACGGTTTCTGAACAGCCTCCCCCTCTTCATCGTCGGCACGATTATCACATGGACCCTCTCCTTCCCGATCGGGATCCGGGCGGCTATTTTCAGGGGCGGCATCTTCGATCGCACCACCACGTTCCTGTCCTATCTCCTGATATCGATCCCGGGCTTCTTTTTCGCCTACATCCTTATCATCCTCGTGGTCACGCAATTTCACGTGCCCGTCATCGGCATGGAGACCTTTGGCATGGGAGAAGCCACCGGGCTGCGCATGGTCATGGACAGAATCTGGCATCTTCTTCTGCCCTCCCTGCTCGGCGCCACCGGCGGCATCGCGATCCTCTCGAGGTATGTCCGGAGTCAGATGCTCGAAGTGGAGGGTCAGGATTACGTCCGCACGGCCCGCGCCAAAGGTCTTCCGGCGGAGCAGGTCCACTACAAACATGCCCTGCGCAACGCCCTTCTGCCCTTTGTCACCATGTTCGGCCTTATTCTGCCCGGCCTCATCGGCGGTTCAGTCATCATCGAATCCATCTTCTCCTGGCCCGGCATGGGACGAATGGCCTATGAAGCCATACTGGCAAGGGATTATCCCATCATATTGACGGTCAACTTTATCTCAGCCCTGCTGGTGCTGGCAGGAACCTTTATTTCCGACCTGCTTTATCTGGTCGTGGACCCGAGAATCAGCCTTTGAGTTAAAATGGATGAAACCCTGACACAAACGACCCCCATTGAGGAACCCCTGACCCCGAAGCGGTCGCGATTTCAGGAGGCCTGGCGACTCCTGAAAAAAAACCGCTTGGCCTTTGTGGGTCTGGTCATCTTCGTCCTTTTTTTCTTCACGGCACTCCTGGGGCTCATACTCACCTCCGGCACCAGGCCACTCTTTGACCCCGCCCGTATCCGCCTCCAGGAAAAACTCCGCCCACCCCTGTCCACACCCAACCTCGAAACCCTCAGGCCGGAGGAAGTTCCACGGCTGGGCGTCTACTTTTTCGGGACCGACGATCTGGGCCGGGACGTCTTTTCGAGGATGCTCCAGGGTGCCTGGGTGTCTCTCACCGTGGGATTCGTGGCCGTTGGAATCTCAATCATCGTGGGCATATTCATGGGAGGCCTCGCCGGATATTTCGGACAGAACCAGGTCAGGCTCCATCAAGCCCTCATGGCCTTTTTCCTGCTCCTCGGCGGAGGACTGATGGCCGTAGGATCGACGATATCCGGGGTTGTCGCTCTCCTCATCGGCCTGGGGCTCATCTTTCTTTCCATCCTGTCAAAAAGAACCAGAGGAAAAGAAACCGGACCTGGATGGAAGAGAGTATTTTTTTCAGGGATACTGTCCATAGACACCCTGATCATGCGTTTTGTGGACATCATGCTCTGCTTTCCCAGTTTTTTCCTTATCCTCACGGTTGTGGCTCTCCTTCCGGCCAGCATTTACAACATCATGATCGTCATCGGCCTGACCAGTTGGATGGGGACCACCCGTTTTG
>CAYNYM010000587.1:0-2532 GCA_964401325.1 uncultured Desulfobacteraceae bacterium
GTCGCCAATGATTTTACGGTTCTCGGGGCATCCAATGCGCGGGTGAACACGAAAAAGGCCGCGTTCATGAGAAACCAAAGCGAAAAAAAGGGCATCCCCCTTATTTGGCTGGGCGAGGCAGGGGGAGGCAGACTCCCCGATATCGAGGGAGCCAGGGGGATATGTTCCCTTGCCGGTCAGGGGGAGAGATCGGTATTTCCGCACTATACTCACAACCGCAAAACGCCCTGGGTCACGGCCGCCATGGGGGGGTGCTACGGGGTCCCCACCTGGCAGGCCTGCCTTTCGGATTTTGTTATACAGGTCAAGGGCAGTCTCCTCCTGGTATCCGGTCCCCGGCCCATCAAGAGGCTGCTACAGACCTCGCCCTCCCCAGAGGAGATGGGGGGATGGAAAGTGCATGCCGAGGTGACTGGAATATCGGATCAGGTGGCCGAGGACGAGGAGGACTGCTTCAGATTGATTAAGGAATTCTTCGACTACATGCCTTCCTGTTGCACCGAATTGCCGCCCACAGCAACGGATCCTCACCCAACCGGGAAATGCACGGACCGCATTCTTGATATTTTTCCGGAAAACCGCACCCAGGTCTATGACATGATTGAGATGGTAAAGGTCCTGGCGGACCAGGGCAGGTACCTTGAACTCAAACCCTTTTTCGGCAGAGCGGTTATCACATGTCTATGCAGAATAGGTGGCCGAACCGCAGGCATCATCGCGAATCAACCCCTGCACCAGGCAGGGGCGATGGATACGGACGGCCTGGACAAGATCACCAGTTTCATGTGTCTCTGCGATTCTTTCAACATTCCTTTGGTATTCCTTCACGATATCCCGGGTTTTATCACCGACAAAAAGGCGGAACACCGCAGGGTCTCCGCCAAGGTGACAAACGCCCTCCTGGCCCTTGCCCAGGTGACCGTACCCAAGATTTCAATCATAATCAGAAAAAGTTACGGCCAGGCCATGTATAACATGTGCGGCCCGGGTGCCGGCCCTGATTTTATCGCCGCATGGCCGACGGCCGAGGTCAGCTTTCTTGATCCGGATGTTGCAACAGATATCGTCTACGGCAAATACACCGAAGAGGAGAGAAAAAAATTCAGAGATAGGATGGTACGAGATACCGGCCCCTATCCACTGGCCCAGGGCTATTATGTCTTTGATATCATCGAACCCGCGAAGACTCGGGATTACATCATAAAAACGTTTGAAATCATATACCATGCCGCAACCAAAGGTATGGGTCGACACCTTCTCGCGAATTGGCCGACAAAGTTCTAGCACGCCGATAAAATCGCAAAGTTCAGGAGAGTCAAAGATTCATCGGGATCAACGCCTGCCGCTGAAAAACAACAACCGGGCGGCGCCACCCGTGATATTCAGGCCATGGATTCCGTCCACGGACCCCACCTCTTTTCTCAGCCGGTTGTACACAATGCCCTGCACATCCACAAACCCCAAAAGGGTGCCGAGCTGGTTTCGTATTTCGCCGCCGGAGTCCACCACGCCGATTTTCGCCTTACCGATATTATAGACGTTGCCTTGAGCGTCGACCGACCCGATACATTCCCCGTTACGATTATACACTTTTCCTTCGCTATCTACCGATCCTATCTCCCTACCCTGCAGGTTGAGTACCGTTCCCTTTTCACCCATTTTTTTCGAATCGGATTTATCCTGTGCCCATACTGTTGCTCCGAAATGCATAAGAAACACGAGGGCGGAGATCATTACAAGACCTGCCGCGAAAAACCCCCTTAACCGCCGGCTCTGGTCCTGTTCTTGTCTTGAAAAGCTCATGTTCACCCTCCTGTGTTTTCATATGGAGATTCATTCCCAAAGGTCCGATGTCCTTCCGCAGCATCTTTCATCACATCTTAACCGATGTTGAAGCGGCAAAGCAAACGGAAACACGTCCCTTTTTTTCTTCGAACAAACACTTCTTTCCCTGTTTTTTTCGGATAAAAGCAGCACGTCCCCTGACCAAGGCTTGTCTTGCCGACCTTTTTGTTCTAAAAAGAAAGGCGTAATACACTTTCCAAAAAGGGAGTTGACGCTTGAAAAGGGAAATCGATAATCCTTACCGGGACGGGCTGTTTTTTTATTGTGACGAAAAAAATCAAGAAGGTCTGCGATTAAAATTCTTCTTGGACGAAAAGACAGGAGAAGTGAGTACCGAATATTTGCCCTCCCCGATCCACCATTTTTCTAACCGCTCACACAGGAGCCATCCTGAGGGGACAACCCGGTAGAGGATTGCACCCGGCTGCTCTAAATCTTGGCGCGATGAAGACAGGCCCTTGCCGGAGGTTCATCCGCCGTGGCGGCTTGTCGGTCGCGGTATTTTGTTATAATAGATGAGGGGATGATTGCATATCTCACAGGGCATATCCGGGCGTACGTCTAATGTCGATCCACAGATCGTGCACACATGAAAATCCAGATCTTTTTTCTCGATTTGACCAGATACCGCCCCGAAAAACAGTCCTGCATATTTTGCAATGAGTCGTATTTCCCTTTCATGTTGGC
>CAYNYM010000588.1:0-2518 GCA_964401325.1 uncultured Desulfobacteraceae bacterium
GCCCTTGGCCACGCCCTTTTGTTGACCTTTATCGGGGGTGAAAAAGGTTACCAGTAGGTCCGATTCTCCGAACTCCTTGATGCGCATGATGATCACTTGTGAGATACAGGTATCCATGAACTCTTGCAATTCCAGTGAAAAGCCTGGGCCTGTCCCGCAGAGCGGGATCCACGATGCTCCGGGGTTCTTTGCTTCACAGTGGTCCCTTCGGCTTTCCCGTCACACCATTGTTTTGGGTTCCCCTGAGGCCCCGTTCAACATTTTCCATTCTCCTACCACAGTTAGGCATCATAAAAAAAGCCCTATCTGTCAGATAGGGCCCGGGTGTCTGAAATTTATAAGATGATCAGGGCATTACCCATATCTTGCGAGATTCAGGTATGAAAAGGCAAAATAAAAGGTCACCCCGCGCTTCTCATCGAAAGGCCCCTTGCCATGGAGACCATGGAAAGGGGGCGCAGCCATTCCTGATTAAGGGACCGTCGCTTCGAAGGCAACGACCTTGACCATGTCCTCCGCCATAAAAGTGAATGCGCTTTGCTTAAGCGTAACAGGAACAGAAAGGTCAGGGACACCCGCCCACCATCTTTCAAGCGCCTGCCAGGGGGTCCAACCCTTATCCTTGAGCGTAACGGCATTGGCTAAGAGCAATCCGACCAGGGCCGAGCGAACCGTAATCAGGGTGGTCACCCTGACCTGATCCGTCTTGCCCGCCGGTATCCAGTAAGAGTCGTTATTATTTGTGGTGATCATATCGAAATTCTTATCAAAGGCCACAGTGTAGGTAATGCCTTCCAGCTTGATGGGATAGGCATTGGGATTCTCAATATCTAAAAGGAAGCTCATGGGTAAAAAGGCGCCGCGATCTCCTGCTTTTCCTTTTGTCGGTTTGACCTTTTTTGAAAAATACCAGTATTCATCATATTGGGGGACTTCAAAGGACACCAGGGAGATCACCGGGGCCTTGAAATTGGATTCGGTGGGTTTCACCAACGTGCCTGCACAGGAAACCAGGACAGTTCCCAAAGCGAGAATAAAGGCCATCAACAATGCCTGTCTCTTATTCATTTTTCAACCTCCCTTAAAAAGCGTGACCGTTTACAGCATCACGGAATGTCTTGTTTAAGTGAGCCATCTCTTTCTGCGCTTGTAATGCTTCACATCCCGAAAACTCTTCCGGCCACCCTTGTCGGTGAGACCCAGATAGAAATCCTTGATGTCCTCATTCTGGCTCAGCTTTTCAGAGGAGTCGTCCATCACGATGCGTCCCGTTTCCATGACATAGGCATAAGGCGCGACATTTAAGGCCAGTTTGGCATTCTGCTCCACCAATAGAATAGAGATGTGCTGTTCCTGGTTGAGCTGCATGATAATCCTGAATATCTCGTGAATCAGCTTCGGCGCCAGTCCCATGGACGGCTCGTCCAACAGGACCAGCTTCGGTTCGGTCATGAGTGCCCTGCCCACTACGGTCATCTGCTGTTCGCCCCCGCTGACGAATCCGGCGGTTTCGTTGCGCTTCTCGCGAAGCCTCGGGAAATAGTGATAGACCAGTTCCAGACCGTCCTTGACCGAACCGGTCTTTCGCAGATGGGCGCCCACCTTGAGGTTCTCTTCCACCGTGAGGTGTTCAAAGACCCTCCGGCCTTCGATCACCTGGACGATCCCCATCCTTGAAATATTGGCCGCCCTGTCATGGTGGATCTGTCGGCCTTCATAGACGATGGCACCGTCGGTGACCTCACCATCCTCCGTCTTCAGGAGGCCTGATATGGCCTTGAGCGTGGTGCTTTTCCCGGCACCGTTTGCACCCAGGAGGGCAACGATCCCTCCCTTGGGCACCTCGATGGATACGCCTTTAAGTACCAGGATGACCTCATGGTACTTCACCTCTATATTGTTGATTTTCAGGATGGCTTCTGCTGCTTCCAAGAGATTTCCCTCCAAGGGTGATGCGTATGACCCAAATCCATTGCTCTCATGGGGCCTACCAGCCGAGCCAATCCTTATCCCATTTGTCCGGCCAGCGCTCTTTCAGGTCGACCCTTTCGACTTCCTGAAATTTGCCGCCCGACCACTCCTGAACGATACAGCCGGTCGCGGGTCGATGGTCCTTGTCGGTGAAAGTAACGGGCGAGGCCCCCAGTCCGATGTTGAAATTTCTCATGGTCTCGAAGCCTTTGACCATAATACCGTGGCCCGAGAGATCTCCCGCCTTGTCCGCCCGCTTCAGGGCCTCCCAGGTGATCAGGGCGTCTCCCCATGCCTGGACGGTCCGGTTCAGCCTTTTTTCTTGCGGGATCCCGGGGTTGTATTTTTTGGCCGTGGCCAGGATCCTGTCCATGTTCTCGTAGGGTTGACCGAAAAAGGCATGGGGCGTGGCTCCCATCACCCCCTCTGCGGCCTCTCCGGCAAGGCGCGGCAGGTTTTCATCAAAGCCCCAGTTGTTGATGATATGACTGACTTTCAGCCCAAGGGCGTAAGCGTCGCGGATGGTAGCCGAAACAGACATGGTGGT
>CAYNYM010000589.1:0-890 GCA_964401325.1 uncultured Desulfobacteraceae bacterium
TCCTGCGGTACCTCACAGCCTAAATGCCTACAGCCTATCTAGCTGAGTAGTTACGAAATACCTTGACATTTCAATAGAATGAGTGAGATAGAATTTTAAATGAAATTTGTTTTGAAAAGGCCGCCATGCTCCATGTCCTGAATACCATCATTCCCATATTCGCAGTGATTCTACTTGGGGGGTATCTTCGCCACAAAGAGTATCTGCCTTCTCTGATGATCAAACCCCTCAACCAGTTGGTCTATTATCTTGCCATCCCCGCGATGATCTTCAGGGAATTGGCGCAGGCCCCCTTTGGAACCTTTTTTAACGTTCATCTCCTTGCCGGAACCCTGGTCCCGGTTATTCTCGTATTTTTCATCGCCCTGGGTACGGCCGGCCTTTGGTCCGTAACGCCTTCTCGGCGCGGCACCTTTTTGCAGAGCTCAATCCATGGAAACCTGGGATACATCGGGCTGGCTGTTGCCTTCTATTTTTTGGGAAAAGACGGTTTGGGCCGTGCAGGTATCCTGGCGGGATTTCTCATGCTCCTGCAAAATCTCCTTGCCGTGCTAGGCCTCCAGATATTTAACCGGGGCTCAAATGGGGACCATGGGATTGCGTTTTTCCTCAAGAAAATCATGGGCAATCCCGTCATTATTTCCGCCCTTTTCGGCATCCTGTTTTCGGTTTTGGAAATACCCCTTCCCGAAATGATCGATCGTATCCTGAAGATTATCAGCGCCATGGCGCTACCACTGGCCCTTTTGAGCATCGGGGCCACCCTTTCATTGAATCTCCTTCGGTCCCACCTCCGCCTGACCCTTGTGGCCGGATTTTTCAAGCTCATGGTTCTTCCCAGCCTGGGTCTCCTGGCGTTTATATGGCTCGATGTGCCGACTCCGCAGTTT
>CAYNYM010000589.1:900-2503 GCA_964401325.1 uncultured Desulfobacteraceae bacterium
CTACGTCATGGCAGGGGAAATGAACGGCTCACCCGATCTTGCCACAGCGGCCATCTCTTTGACCACACTGCTGTCCTGCGTGACCTTTGTTTTTTGGCTCGGTGTGTTGTAGCCGTGTTGCCGATGGGTTGAAAATGCGGCAGTGTTAAGGCAGTGCCCATTTGCTTTGCCGAATGAAAGGGTCATTGCTTCGCGAAAAATAGCTCATGCGTAAGTTTTCACCCGAAGCGGCGGGTGACAACTCCCTTGACACCCGCCGCCCTTTGAACTTTGAGCTTTGAGCTTTGACATAAGACGTTTTTGTTCCTGTCATCACCTGCTCCGGGGTTAGCCCAAGGCCTGGCCCTCTGGATCCGGATTTTTTACTCTGGACGCTCAAGGCGGGACAGGGTGGAGAGATGGTCCCGGGTATCGGATTCCATGGCAATCAGTTCATCCTGAAGCGCATCCGTTTCCTGTTCCCAAACCTTGATCAGGGCACGATTCATTTCCTCCGCAAGCCTGCGGGTGGCGCGGCGAAGGCTTTTCCTGTAGCGGGCATAAAAGCGAAAGGCCAGGATAAGGTTGAGAAGGGCGTAGCTGCCAAGGGCGGCAAGCCCTGTGCCACTGAAGAGATTTTGAACACCCGTGGCCAGGAGAGCAAGGATATTGCCGGGCCCCGGGGACGCAAAAACCCTTTGCCAGGCATCCCCTCCAATGGCGAAAAGGAGGAAAACGAAAAGCACCAGATAAACGACCCTCTGCCAGGCCCTGAAGAGCCCGAATGACGGTAACAGGGGCTTTGTTGCAAAGAATGCAGTCATCTGAGAAAGATTTTCCTGAAGGGATTTAAACCACTTTGTCGGGTTCAGGATGTCTTTCAGTCGTTCTTGAAAGCTGGTCGGGAGACCCTGTCGAAGGAGGGCATGCCGGATATGTGCTTCCACTCTTTCCACCCGCTTTTTAAAAACCGTCGCGATTTCTTTTGAAAGATTGGAATGGGAAAGGTCGAGCGCAGACACCTGATTTGCCGGGCGTGCCTTCTGAAAGGCCTGAAACAAAAGGGCAAGCCCAAAACCCGGCCCGACCAGAGGATGGGCGTCCCCCAGAGGATAGACCACGTCCGGCCTCACTTCTTTTGCCGTCTGAAACGCGATAACCTCTTGACCCGCTTCAATCCACTGAGACTTCTCTTCCCGGAGTTCTTTGATGAAATCGTCAAGGAGACCGTGAAATTTTTCCAGATTGAGGATTTCCTTTTTAAAGGCCTCGACGAGCCGGTGGACCTCCGCATCCAGGTTGGCCTCTTTGATGGTCTTGATCTGTTTGACATCCCGCTGTTGAAAAATATGCCGGCTGAGGGCCGGGAACTGGTTCCAGGGAGACGCCTGATCCACTGCAAGACCTTCCTCTGAGGAAAGGGCGTAAAGAATGGGGGAATCGATCCCGCTTTTCCGGACATATCCCTGGAAGTTTTTCATCACAAGGGACATTTGCCGGTACCCTTCTTCCCCTGAAACCCCCTGAAAGAGACGATCGACCTTGTTTAGGACAAAGAGAAAATTCTGTTCGGCCTTGGGCACCCCTCTCAGGAAGTCATAGAATCGTCCATCCGCATATTTTT
>CAYNYM010000590.1:0-2500 GCA_964401325.1 uncultured Desulfobacteraceae bacterium
TCAGATATTCTCTGAGATCCATGTCCTCCGAGTGAATTTTAAGACCCTATTTTGTGATTTCGATCATTTTTTTGTAATCACCGCGTGCGTTAAAATATTCAACCATGTGATAGTAGGGCGCCGTGCCCTTTGGGTCCAGGGAAACAAGGGCCTGGGCCTCTTCGAAGGCCAGGTCGTCTTTTTTCAAGCGCTTGTAGATGTCAAAGAGAAAGACATGGGTCTCCTTGTCTTTGGGGTGGGCGGTCAGATATTTTTTGAAATAAGGTGCACTTTTATTCAGTCGTCCCGCCTCATATTCGAGAGTGCCAAGGTTGTAGATGACGGTCTCGTTCTTTGGGTCCAGGGTATGTATCTTTTTGTACAGATCCAGGAGCGCATGTTTGTCCGCCCGTTTCTCTGCAATAGTCATCAGGAAAATCAGGGCCTCTAGCGAACTGGGATTTTTTTTGAGGACTTCGTCGAGATACGCCTCGGCCTGTTTCAGTTTTCCCCTTTCAATGAGTCTTTCCGCAAGGCTCAACCGCCCCTCGACATCACCTGTCTTCACCTTTAGGGCCTTGGCGAGATAACCATCGGCCTTGCCCTGCTGCCCTGATTTTTCATAAAGGTCTGCAAGGTTGTAATAGAGATTGACGTCTTTCTGATCCCCCTCAAGTGCCTTGAGATAGCAGTCAATGGCCTTCTTGGGTTGATCGGTCCGGGTGTAGAGGTACCCGAGGGTCTTGTAAACGGTGCCCCTTTCCTCTTTGCCCATGTCTTTCAATGCCTCTTCATAGGCGGAAATAGCTTCACCAACGTTACCGGCTTCTTGCCATAGGTCGGCCAGTCGAATTTTGAGGGCGGCCTCATCGGGGTTCAGCCTGATCAATCGTTTTAGGACTGAAATAATCCCGTCACGATCGGATAGTGTCTCATAGATCTCAAGCAGCTCACTCAAGACCTTGAGGTCAGGGGTCTTCTCAGCTGTTTTTTCAAGCGTTGCGGCGGCTTGGGTCCATTTTTTCCCGGACTTATAGGCCTCGATCAGTTTTCCTGTCAGCCGGGGATCACCGGGTTTATGGGTCAGGGCCTTTTCCAGAAGGGCAATCTTCCGAACCTTGTCGATGGTCCTATCCGCCTTGACCAGCCAATCCTCGAGGTCGGGCTCGATCAGGATATTTACATGGCCCAGTGTTTGATTCCGGTACACCACTTCTACCCTGAAGTCATAACGATTGAAAATATCCCCGGAGGGTAAATAATCGGAAACCGGCGGATCATCATGACCAAAGGCATTCACATCGAATCCTTTGGAAAAGAGCCGTATACCCTGACTGAGAAGGCGGTTGGATGAGATTTTCCTGATCCGGAATCGATCCTGAGGTTTGAGATGAAGGACCTCTCCCTTGATGAGTTTCAGGGATTGGCCGTTCCTTTCTATCAGGAGAAAATTGAACTGAGGAGAGGAGGGAAAGAGGTGGGGCCGAAGCCACCAAGCAAGTGCCAAGGTCCCCACCAGGAAAAAAAGGATGAGCCAAAAGGCGGTCCTATTGGGTCGAGGTTTTTTTCTCTTTTTTCTAGCCAATCACCGTCCCCTGCTAACGGGAACCTTTGCTGACCTTGCGTTTTTCGGAGAACCTGCCCTGAAAAACCAACAAGATGGGGCTGGCCACAAAAACGGATGAATAGGTTCCGACAATGATGCCTATCAAAAGGGCAAAGGCGAAATCATGGATCACGCCGCCGCCCAGCACAAACAGGGCAATAACGACGATCAATGTCGTTGTGGACGTCAGGAGGGTCCTGCTCAAGGTTTCGTTGATACTGGCGTTCATGACCTCTTCAAAATTGCGCCGGCGGAAACGGCTCAAGTTCTCCCTGATCCGATCGAAGACAACAATCGTATCGTTCAGAGAATAGCCGACAATCGTTAGAAACGCCGCAATGATGGAGAGGGAAATTTCCCGATCTGTAAGGGCGAAGGCCCCGACGGTAATGGTGACATCGTGAATCAGGGCGATAATGGCCCCCATGGCATATTTCAGCCTGAGAAACCAGCAGAGACCCAGGGTAATCAGGAGTGCGATCAGGATCAACCAGGTGACGCTGATACCGATGCTCGAGGCAATATACACGACCAGGGCAAGGGACAGGGCCATGACGATGCTCATGAGCCACCGGTGTTCAAATCTTCCAGAAATATAAATCGCAATGAACAGAATGGAGTAGAAAATCGCAAAGAGGGCCTTCTGCCGTAAGTCTTTGCCGACCTTGGGACCGACCATCTCCACCCGTCTGATGTCCGCCCCCGTATTAAAATGAGAAACGAGCGCCTCTTTCACGCTTTCGTCCAATCCCGCCAATTGAATGTCCGTGCTCCTGACCCTGATCAGGTATTCGAACTGCCCTTCTTCGCCGAATTCCTGAATGATGCTGTCCTGGAGCTGGATGGCTTCAAGGGCCTTTCTGATATCCGAAGGGGCCTGCTTTTTTTCCAGTTTGACCTGAATGAGAATCCCAC